>JAGCNA010000190.1 GCA_017646185.1 Clostridia bacterium | reverse complement strand
GTGGCGGACAAAAGATATATTAAAAATTCCTGCGAAAGAACCGTGCGCTGGCTTTACCGCTGCCGTGACGAGATGGACAGGCTGAATTCTTTGGAAGAAACCATTAACCCCCATCAGCTTCTCTTTGGTATAAACCAAGGCGGCGTATATGCCGACCTCCGCGTGGAGCATATGAAGCAGATACGGGAATTGGATCTCCCCGGATACGCTATCGGCGGTTTGGCGGTGGGCGAGGATGCGGACACAATGTACCGCGTTATCGAAGCTGTTGAGCCTCATATGCCCAAGGACAAGCCCCGTTATCTTATGGGAGTGGGCACCCCCGTGAATATTCTTGAAGCGGTGGAAAGAGGCGTGGATTTCTTTGATTGCGTAATGCCTTCCCGTAACGCCCGCCACGGAAACCTGTTTACCTGGGCGGGTATGATGAACCTTAACAACAACAAATACCTGCTGGACGAAAGACCTATTGACGAACACTGCGATTGCGACGTGTGCAAGCGGTATTCCCGCGCATATATCCGCCATCTGTTTAAAGCGCGTGAGCTTTTGGGAATGCGTCTTTGCGTTTTGCACAACCTGCATTTTTACAACGAGCTTATGGCTCAGATACGTCTGCATATCGAAAAAGGCGATTTTACCGAGTGGAAAAACAAAATGGTACCTATTTTGGGAAAACGGGCACCTTTTTAAAAAAATTTTAACAGACAGTTGCAAAAACAAATAAAATGTATTAATATAAAAATGTAAATAAAATTTTGGAGGTACATACACTATGAAAACTTGTCCCAAATGCGGAAAGACCTTTGAAGACAGCAAATTCTGCCCCGCTTGCGGCGCCGAGGTTAAGGACGCTCCCAAGGCTGAAGGCTACTGCGAAAACGATATAAAGGATAACAAGATATTCGCTCTTCTTTCCTATATCGGTCCCCTCTTCCTCGTTCCCGTGCTGGCTGCTCCCAAATCCAAGTACGCACGCTTCCACGCTAATCAGGGCCTTGTACTCTTCCTTGCAGAGCTTATTATCGCCCTTCCTTTGAGAGCACTTGATTGGCTTAACGGATTTATATTCGGCAATTTCTCCTTGTTCTACGGTTGGCTCAGCTTCGTTCCCGCCCTTGTAAGCGGAGTTATCGGCCTTCTCGGTCTTGCTGTAGGTATGCTGGCTCTCGTTTTGGCTGTTATCGGCGTTATCAACGCTTTCCAAGGCAAGGCAAATGAGCTTCCCTTTATCGGCAAAATAAAAATACTTAAGTAAAAACACATATTAAAAAGAGCAGACGGTGTCTGCTCTTTTTTTAATGAGGAATGAGGAACCCACCCCAAAAACGCATAGCGTTTTCGGGGAACCCCGGGAATGCGACGCGACGCTGCGCATCGCTAAATGAGGAATTACGGTAGCTTTTTTGCGCCAAAGCGCAAAAAAGGTTTCCATCATTTCTCATTCCTCATTCATCATTCCTCATTACAAAAAAGGAGTCTGCTATGTATACAGTTTGCGTACCCATTTCCCACCTTTACAGACTTCCCGACAAAACTTCC
>JAGCNA010000189.1 GCA_017646185.1 Clostridia bacterium | reverse complement strand
TACGTGAAATGATACGCGACGCACACCCCACCAAATTTTCCGACCTTTTACAGCTTTCGGGACTCTCCCACGGTACGGGAATATGGCTGGGCAACGGGCAGGAACTTATTAAAAACGGCACCTGCACCATATCCGAAATTATCGGTACCCGTGACAGTATAATGGTATACCTTATGTATGCGGGAGTTGAAAAGGAAAGCGCCTTTAAGATTATGGAATTTGTCCGTAAAAACAAAAAAGGTCTTCCCATTCCCGAACCTATGGTAGAAACCATGCGGGCGTCAAACGTGCCCGAATGGTATATAGAATCCCTTGGCAAGATACGTTACATGTTCCCCAAAGCCCACGCCGCCGCTTATATGATATCGGCGATCCGTCTGGGCTGGTACAAGGTACACGAGCCTTTGGCGTTCTATGCAACCTATTTCACCGTAAAATGCTCCAAAAACGCAGGGTTTGACAGCGAATTGGCGCTTTCCTCCCCCTCTGTCATATCCAAGCGTATAGAAGAGCTGGAAGCACTTTCGGATACCACCGCCAAGGATGAAGACACCATAACCGTAATGCAGATGGTGCGTGAAATGTATGCCCGCGGAATAAAGTTCTTACCCGTTGACGTATATAAATCCGAAGCATACGTCTTTAAGCCGGAGGACGGCAAGATACGTCTGCCCCTTTCCGCACTTAACGGTCTGGGGGATACGGCGGCGGAAAACATTTACAAAACCATACACGAAACCGATTGCGCCACCCTTGAAGAACTGCGCATAAACGCAGGACTCAACAAAAACGTGGTGGAAATACTTAAAAGCAACAACTGTTTGGGAGATCTTCCCGAAACCGATCAGTTATCTCTGTTTTAGGAGTGAATAATATGAAAACAAAACTTCTTTCCATTATCGAAAAAAATCCTCTCCTTTCTGCGGATGAGCTTGCAGTAATGCTGGATACTACCGTGGAAACGGTAAAAAGCATTCTTGAGCAGTGCAAGAGCGAAGGAATAATTTTAGGCACAAAGACCATTATCAACTGGGATAAAGCAGGCAAGGAAAGCGTTTCCGCTTTTATCGAGCTCAAAACCGTTCCCCAAAGAGATAAAGGCTTTGATGCGGTTGCGGAACGTGTTGCCAACCACGAAGAGGTAAAAAGCGTGTTCCTTATGTCCGGCGCATACGATCTTGCCGTGCTGGTGGAATGCCGCACCATGCGTGATGTTGCCGTGTTTGTGGCAGAACAGCTTGCCACCATTGACGGAGTTACCGCAACAGCCACCCATTTTATAATGGAGCGCTATAAAGACTGGGGCGTAACCTATGAAAAAGACCCTGTGGACCTGAGAGGTAACGGTTGGTAATGGACTACAGCACTATCCTTTCCGAGCGGGCTTGCTCCTTGCAGCCTTCGGGAATAAGAAAATTTTTCGATATGCTTGAGAATATGAAGGACGTTGTTGCCCTCACCGTAGGTCAGCCGGACTTTATCACGCCCTGGCATATCCGTGAAGCAGGCATACGCTCTCTTGAAGAGGGCAGAACCTACTACACCTCCAACAGCGGACTTATGGAACTGCGTACGGAATTATCGGGCTACGCACTCCGCCGCTTCGGTCTGGAATATGACCCTAAAGACGAAATACTCGTAACCGTGGGCGGAAGCGAAGCTATCGACCTTGCTCTCCGTGCGGTTGTGGATCCGGGGGATGAGGTTATCGTGCCCCAGCCTTCCTTTGTGTGCTACGACCCCTTGGTTACCATGGCAGGGGGAGTGCCCGTTATACTTCCTTTAAAAAAGGAAAACGGATTCGTTCTCACACCGGAGGAGCTGGAAGAATACATAACCCCAAAAACAAAAGCGCTTGTTTTGCCCTTTCCCAATAACCCCACCGGTTCTATAATGACAAAAGAACAGCTTTTGGCTATCGCACCCGTAATTATCAAGCACAATCTCGTGGTTATTTCCGATGAGATATATGCAGAGCTTACCTACGGCAGAAAGCACGTTTCCGTAGCTTCTCTCGAAGGTATGCGTGAACGGACTATCGTGGCAAACGGATTTTCAAAGGCGTATGCTATGACAGGCTGGCGTATGGGATATACCCTTGCCCCCCGTGAGATAACGGCGCAAATGCACAAGATACATCAGTACGGAATAATGTGCGCACCCACCACCGCCCAGTACGCCGCTGTTGAGGCGGTTAAAAACGGGGATGGGGATATCGAATATATGCGGGACGAATATAACGGCAGACGCAGACTTATCGTAAACGGCTTGCGTGAAGCGGGTATCGACTGTATGATGCCTGACGGAGCGTTTTACGTATTTGCGGATATTTCCCGTTTCGGTATGACATCGGAAGAGTTTTGTGAAAAGCTTTTGGCGGAAAAAGGCGTGGCAATCGTTCCCGGTACCGCCTTCGGCGCCAGCGGAGAGGGGTACGCCCGTATTTCCTACGCATATTCCGCAACCCATATCAAGAAAGCTATTTTACGTATAACCGAATTCGTTAAGGATCTTTCAAAATGACAGAAAAAGCATTTGCAAAAATAAATCTGTTTTTATCTGTGGGAAATCGCCGTGCAGACGGGTATCACGATATAGATACGGTAATGCACACCGTAAGCCTTTATGATGAGGTGTGCTTCGAAAAGTGCGATACTCTCCGTGTTTTTTGCGATATGGACGTGCCGGAAAAGGAAAATCTCGCATATAAAGCGGCGCAGGCGTTTTTCGAATATACCGGTATAACCCCTTCGGTAAAAATAACCGTAAAAAAGTTTATTCCCTCCAAAGCGGGGTTGGGCGGCGGCAGTGCAGATGCGGCGGCGGTGCTTCGGGGGCTTAATGAAATGTATAAAGCAGGGCTGGATATTCAGACTCTTGCCCGTATCGGCGCACCTCTGGGTGCGGATATACCCTTTTGCGTTTACGGCGGCAAAGCAAGATGTGAAGGAATAGGTGAAATCATCACCCCAATGGAAAAAGAAACGCTGTATCTCGCCATCGTCAAGCCGGATGTGGATTGCCCCACGGGGAAAATGTATTCGCTTCTTGATGAAAAGGAAAGGGAAACGGTTTCGTATAAGGAAAATCTGTTTTTTAATTCCTTTGATGCGGTGTGCCCCGAGGAATGTAAAAAGGCAACGGAACGCCTTTTGGCTTTGGGCGCAAAAAACGCAATGTTAAGCGGAAGCGGAAGCGCGGTGTTCGGCGTTTTCCAAACGGAAGCCGATGCGATCTCCGCCGCAGAAACGCTTGAAAAAGAATATCCCTTTTCCGCATACGCCCATACAATATGAATTTTTAAAGCAGATTATTGACAAACCCGTTTGGCGTGTGTTATAATTTGCCTTGACGGGGCATTAGCGCAGCTGGGAGCGCACAACACTGGCAGTGTTGGGGTCACGGGTTCAAGTCCCGTATGCTCCACCAAAAAGAAAAGT
Organism: Clostridia bacterium; assembly: GCA_017646185.1. Lineage (GTDB taxonomy): Bacteria > Bacillota > Clostridia > Oscillospirales > CAG-382 > SFLA01. The sequence goes on along the minus strand of JAGCNA010000189.1, from coordinate 1,757 downwards.
CGCGTTAGGCGGCTTTTTCTTTTTGTTCTCTTCACTCTTCTCTTTTCATTTTTCTCTCTTCTCTAAATAACAAATGCGACTTTTCCAGATAAAAGATAAGAGAGAAAAGATAAGAGAAGTGGTAGCTTTGCTCCGCAAAGCCAATACTTCATTGACAAAATAATGAAATTGTGGCATACTTACACCTAAAGGAGTGATATTATGCAAGCTTTTGTTTCCGATACTTTGGCGTCCAGCGCCGACCAGACATACTTTAAATCCGATAACACGGCACATTTTTGCAGAATATATTACAAGGTTTTTGCAGGAGGGGATGAATACCGCTTTATGTTCGGCAACACGGTGGATTCCACCCTTGCGGACGGTTCATATTCCGTTGCGAATATGCTTTGCGGCGAGTGGCAGATATCCGACGCCCGTGTAGGCGTGGTTGCCAGTTGCGGTATGGAAAACCCCGCAGAGCCCGAAAAGTTTACGGATATCCTTTTTGAAGGAGCGTCATACAAAAACATACTTCCCGGAGAAAGCTTTTTCACCGATACCGTAAAGATAAAAGCCCAAAAAGGCGAATATCTCTGCGTAGAATACTCTTTCAAGGGCAAAAAACTCCCTTGCCACGAGGAAATAATTATCCCCACCTTTGTTTTAAAGGACGGGGACTGGGTGCGCACGCCCAAAATTCCCGTGCCCTTGACCGTGCAGGTTAAAAGGGATGTAAAAAAGCGCATTTGCTTCCTTGGAGATTCCATTACACAAGGTATAGGCGCAACCCACAACAGCTATTCGTGGTGGTGTGCCGTAGCCGCAGAAAATCTGGGTAGGGAATATTCCTTTTATGACCTCGGTATAGGCTCCGCCCGTGCATCCGATGCCGCATCCGATGCGGCTTGGCTGAAAAGAGCAAAGGACCAAGATATTTGCGTTATCTGTCTTGGCACAAACGATCTGCTTCACGGCAGAAGCGCTTCCGATATATGCAGGGATCTCACCCGTGTGGTCGGAATTCTGGAAGAACGGGGAATAAGCGTTATTGTGCAGACAGCACCTCCCTTTGAATACCCGCCCTCTGCGGCGGAAAACTGCAAAAAGGTGAACGAATATATTAAAAACACCTTCTTCCGCTGTTTTGATAACACCCTCTTTCTTTGCGAAGGGGGCGACGTTGCCTCACCCGTTTACGGAGGACATCCTCACGATGGCGGCTGTGCCGTCTGGGGCGAAAATATAGCTTTGCACATAAAAGAGTATCTTGCTTAAAAAGGAGAAAATATGAAAAAGGCGGTAGTTATCTTGCTTTCTTTGTTACTCACCTTACCCTTGGCAAGCGGTTTTTCCGCTTCTGCAGAAGAAAATTTGCCCGAGGAGATTAAAATCCTCTGCATAGGCAACAGCTTTTCCTGCGATACTATTGAGCACGTGGCGGATATCGCCCTTTCTCTGGGCGTAAAAAAGGTTACTCTGGGTAATCTTTATATCGGCGGATGCTCTGTCAGAAAGCATTACGCAAACGCTGTGGGCGATAAACACGATTACGAGTATTTTTACAACACCGGCTCGGGCTGGTCAAGCACCTATAACCATTCTATAAAGGACACCCTGCAAAGCGAGGATTGGGATTACGTTTCCATACAGCACGGCACGCTGGACGGAAGCCGTTACGCCGAGGAAGCGTCTTACACAGACCTTCCCAAGCTTGTAGAGTACGTAAGATCCTACCTGCCCGAAAAAACGAAAATTGCTTTTAATATGACCTGGGT
>JAGCNA010000188.1 GCA_017646185.1 Clostridia bacterium | reverse complement strand
CGCTGTCTCGCTCTCGCCGACAGCTTGGCTATTCTACCACATCTTTTCTCCTTTGTCAACACCTTTTTTTAAAAAAATTTAAAAAAATATCGCCGTTGTGAAAAACGCAACGGCGACGCCTTGTTTTTTGCTGTTAATCGGGTATTTTGCCCAATTAGTTACCGGATTTCATACCGTTCTCGTAGCTTTCGATCATCTTTTTAACCATCTGACCGCCTACGCTGCCTGCCTGCTTTGCAGTAAGATCGCCGTTGTAACCCTGCTTGAGGTTAACGCCTACTTCATTTGCAGCTTCCATCTTGAAACGGTTAAGACCTTCCTTAGCTTCGGGAACAAGATTCTTGTTGGACATAATATTTTCTCCTTTTAGATTGACTTCATTTAATTTACGATTTTTACCGAGGTGTTTCCTCGTAATATATTGTGCGCTTTGCCCGAATAAATAAACGAGGTATTTTTTGCCTATGTGTTTAACAGCCTGACGGTATTGTATACTATATTTTCATAAAGAGATAAATTGTTTTTAAGATCCACCCGCACTTCGCAGGGGAGCAGTTTTTCTATTTTTCTTGAAACCGACAAAACCGCGCTGTCCTCCCCTACCGACGAAAAGGACACGCTGCACCGCAAGCCCATTCCGCAGGTCACCACGTTATTGCAATTAATAGGAAAGGTAATATTCACCTTTTCGGGACAGATCACCGTGTTTGCAAACCTGAGAGGTATATCCGCAGTTTTATCTTCGTTTATTAATAATAGGTAATATTCGTCTTCTGTGGGAAACCTGTCTGCTTTTAAAACTTTATAAAATTCATCCGAAAAGCCTAAAGCAAGACATTTATTTTTGTTGATATCCATTTGCGTTCACTTCACTCCCCTGCGGATACAGCATTTCATTGAGCGGAACGGGCTCCAAAGCGTTTGTGACCGCGGTTGCCACTGTCTTTGCAAAGGCATATACCGTTTCCTTACCGCTTGGATAGATTTCCGTTATTCCGCCAGCGCGTATCTGCACGGCGGTTTCCGAAAGGACTGTTTCCGCCGATATGTAAAACTGACCGTATGCCGAAAGCACCGAGGAAAGACAGCCTGCGTCGGCACCGTCGTAACGAACGTATTTGGGGTAATTTCCCGTAAGTGACATAAACTTATCGTTCATCACCGCCATATAGGTCATTACGTCGGAGCGGGGCGCATCCGAAAAATCTGTGCTTACCAACAATGCGGGAATATGTTTTTCGCAGATTTCGGCGGCGTGGGATTTGTTTGCGGTTATCCACGCTATATCCATAAAGCACACCGCGGTTATACCGTAGCCTTCGCAGGCTTCCAGCACAAGACGGATATCCTCCCATTTTTGAGAATCCACAATAACCGTAACCGCGTAAATGCCGCTGTCCGTGCTGACACCCCGTATAGCGGGAGTCTGTTCCGAAAATGTGTCTTCGGTTGAAACGCCGTCCAAAGCAACGCATACCACAGTGGCTATTACAAGCAGGCTTACAAATAGTGCAAAAACTCCGCTTCCTCTTTTTTTATAACGTATATAAAAAACTTTTCCCATATGTATTCTCCCTTCGCTTAGAGAATATATGCGAAAAACATAAAAAATATATCTTTAAAAAGCAAAAGCAGCATTTTGCGGAACGTGTGCGTTTTGGTTTTTCTTGACAAACCGTGTGCTTTATGTTAAAATCCATATACAGTTAATAACATCTACTTAAAAAGCAGGTGTGCCATATCTTCCGAGTGTTTTTCCACCCTGCTTTGAACGCAGGGTGGATTTTGTTTTGTGAAAGGAGTGCAGAAATGAAAAAATTATTGGTTATTGTTCTTGCAATTATTTTATCAGTTGTTTTGATATTCATATGCGTTTTTGATTACAGCAGTTCGCAATATGTGAAAGAAATGCGGTATTGCGGCTTTGCGTTGGAGGGAGACGATGAAGTTGTCTTTCATTTGGAAGATGGCAGATGTTATAAAGCAATACCTTTCCCAGGAGAAATGGTTCGTTCTGACATAGTTGACGCTTTATCGTCCGCCGAAAGCGAAAAAATTATAAAACAAAACGGTGGGAAAAATATATTGTATCACGACCCTTTTGAGATGGGAGATAAATATGTTGTTATTGCTCCGCTTCCAGAACTCCCGCCACTTTTTCCGGTATCGTCCATTGCCATTCCGTTTGCTTATTATGCAGTAGAAGTGGAATCGTAAAAACCGTTTAAATCCAATCAAAACCAAGACCGCGGTAATACAGACGAGAAAAACATATGAAATTGCGTTATTTAACTATGGGGTTGCTTAATGAAGCCATTAAACAAATGGGGTTAGAGCGCAACGGGCAGTTAGCGCGCGAATCCGCATATATATCCGAATATGTTTTACGT
>JAGCNA010000187.1 GCA_017646185.1 Clostridia bacterium | reverse complement strand
ATAGGCGGGCAGGCACTTCTCATATGAACTTCCTTTGCACCGTTATCGTAAAGGAAATCCACGGTTTCTTTAAGCTGTGTGCCTCTTACAATGGAATCGTCCACAAAAAGCAGCTTTTTATCCCGTATAAGCTCGGGCACGGGAATCTGCTTCATTTTTGCAATACGGTTTCTGTCCACCTGCTTTGCGGGGGTAAAACTTCTCTGCCAGGTAGGCGTGTATTTGATAAAGGGACGGGAAAAAGGCGCGGCGTTTTTGTTTGCATAGCCTATAGCGTGGGGAATACCGGAATCCGGCATACCGCTTACGTAGTCCAGATCCTGCGCCACACCGCAGGCTTTATCATATTCAGCCATTATCTCGCCGTTGCGGTAACGCATAAGCTCAACGTTCACTCCCTCGTAGCTGGAGGAGGAGTATCCGTAGTAAGACCAAAGGAATGCGCATATCTTCATTTCCTTGCCCGGCTCGGCAAGTCTTGTCATACCGTCCTTGGTAATTTCAACTATTTCACCGGGTCCCAGCTCGCACACCGTTTCATATCCCAGCTTCTGGTATGCAAAGGATTCAAAGGACGCGCAATATCCGCCTTCGTTTTTGCCAATGATCACGGGAGTTCTGCCCAGATTATCACGGGCGGCGATTATTCCGCCGTCATCCTTGAGTATAAGCAGGGAAAGACTGCCTTTGATCTGTTCCTGAACAAACTTAATGCCCTCTGCAAAGTTTTCTTTTCTGCTTATAAGCGCCGCCGCAAGGTCGGTAGAGTTTACGGCACCGCTTGTCATAGCGTTAAAATGTCCGTTTGCTTCAACAAAGTATTTGTCTATCAGCTCGTCGGCGTTATTAATGGCGCCAACGGTGCATATTGCAAATTTTCCCAAAGCGGAGCGTATAAGAAGGGGCTGGGGGTCGCTGTCGCTTATACAGCCGATAGCGGAATTTCCCTGCATTTCCTCAAATATATGCTCAAACTTTGTTCTGAAGGGGGAGTTTTCTATATTATGAATTTCTCTCTGTAAACCTTTTTTTGCGTCAAATGCCGCCATACCGCCGCGACGTGTTCCCAAATGAGAATGGTAGTCGGTTCCGAAGAATACGTCCTCAACCGCGTCGTGATTGCAAGCGGCGCCAAAAAATCCGCCCATATATATTCAACTGCCTTTCCGAAAAAGAGAATAAATGTGTGTTAACCGTTAAGCGCTGCGTCTTTTGCCAAAACCTTTTCCGCATCGGAAACACGTTTTGCATCAAGCTTTGCTGCCAGCTCGTCGTCGGAAAGCGCTATCATCTGCGCTGCAAGGAGAGCCGCGTTTACTGCGCCGTCCACAGCGACGGTGGCAACGGGAATGCCGGAGGGCATCTGTACGGTGGAAAGAAGTGCGTCCAGACCGTTAAACTTGCCTGCGCTTATGGGAATTCCGATAACGGGGAGCGTGGTAGCCGCGGCAACCGCACCTGCAAGATGAGCCGCCATTCCTGCGGCACATATCATTACACCGTATCCGTTCTGTCTTGCTTCCGCAGTAAAGGTACGCACCTGCTCGGGTGTTCTGTGTGCGGATAACACTCTCATCGTATAAGGAATACCGAGAGACGCCAAAGTGTCTGCGGCTTTGGATACTACGGGCAGATCGCTGTCACTTCCCATAATGATTGCAACTTTTTTCATAAAACCATATCCTCCGAATTAAAAATAAATAAACAATTTCAAAATCAAAAAAGACAGTCCTATGCCGTTACAAATACGCTTAGGGCTGCCCAGACGGTCGGCTTTTATTTCGCCTTGCTCCCTTGCGTTGATTCGCAAAAACCGTCAGTTACAAAGCGATGTGTAAATTCGCATATATAATAACATATATTGAAAGAAATGTAAATAGCGTAGAGAATTTTTTGTGACGAATTTCAGCATTTTTTTGCAGGCTCTTTTTACTGTTTTAACAAAAGGACCGTTTTTGTGCCAAAGGGTATGGAAGGCAAAATGTCATAGAGTATTTATGCAAAAAATAAAAGGCAGAATTTATATTTTTCGTTTTTTATGCATATTTTTGTAAAAATAATTTGATTTTTATTCAAAAGGGGGTTGACAAAACGGACCTTCGGGTATACAATGGGCTAAAATTTATTTGGTGTGGCATTCAAACACTTAATTCAGAAAGGAACTTTACCATGAAAAAAACAATGAAAATGGTATGCTTTGCATTGGCAATGGTTCTTTGCCTGCTTTGCGCTACCGCTTGCGGCGATACAAATTATACCGCAAATAACACTACTTACGTTATCGGTGCTACCGGTCCTCTTACCGGTGACGCTTCCGTTTACGGCGTTGCAGTACAGCGCGGCGCGTCTCTTGCTATAGACGAGATCAACGCAGCCGGCGGTCTTAACGGCGTGCTCTTCTCCTTCGAAATGGTAGACGATATGGCTGCTGCAGACAAGGCAGCTACCGGTTACACCTCTCTCTTTGAAAAGGGTATGCAGGCTTCTATCGGCAGCGTTACCTCCGGCTCCTGCGCATCCTTCGCAGCAGAAGCAGCTAACGACGGCGTTCTGTTTATGACTCCTTCCGCTTCCGCAGAAAACGTTATCGGCGTAAGCGAAAACGCATTCCGTGTATGCTTCGGCGACGCTCAGCAGGGCACCATCGCAGCAGACACTCTCGTTAAGGATTACTCCAAGATCGGCGTTATCTATGATACCAGCGATCCTTATTCTGCAGGTCTTTACGAAGCTTTCGAAGCTCAGATGACCGCTCTTAATAAGGTTAAGGATACCGATTACTTCGTATACACCTTCACCAAGGAAACCAACAAGGATTTCTCTACTCAGGTTTCCGAACTCAAGGCTAAGGGATGCGACGTTCTCTTCCTCCCCTTCTACTACACCGAAGCAGCTCTCGTTTGCAAGAAGGCAGCTCAGCTTGATTTCAACGTTCCCGTATTCGGTTGTGACGGTCTTGACGGTATCAAGGATCAGCTTGATGACACCGTAACCGCAGTTATCTCCTACATCACTCCCTTTGACGTAACCAGCGCAGACGTTAAGGATTTCGTAGATGCTTTCCAGAAGAAGTACGGCGAAGCTCCCAACCAGTTCGCAGCAGACGGTTATGATGCAGTAATGATCATTTACGAAGCTATGAAGGCTGCTAACGTAAACGACGTTACCATTTCCGCTTCCGACCTTGCAGATGCTATCCGCCCCATTCTCACCGGCGGCACCTTCAAGTATGACGGTCTTACCGGTAAGGGTATGTCCTGGACCACCGCAGGCTCTTGCGAAAAGGATCCTCAGATCGTAGTTGTAGACCGCGACTGATTTTCACAGAAAAATATTAACTGAATTTTTGCAGAAGGGCAAAGCAACATCTGCTTTGCCTTTCTGCGAATTCTTGCTTTAGGAGTATTTATGAATACACTCATCAACGGCCTTTGTCTGGGCGGAATTTACGCTCTTATAGCACTTGGCTACACAATGGTATACGGTATCGCAAAGATGCTTAACTTTGCCCACGGTGATATTATCATGGTGGGTGCCTACGCTGTTTTCACAACGCTTAGCCTTATGGATCACCCCATTCCTGCGGTTATAGTCGCTGTCATTATATGTACCGTTCTGGGTATCGTCACAGAGCGAGTGGCATACCGTCCTCTCCGCGGCGCATCTCCTTTGGCGGTGCTTATTACAGCTATCGGCGTAAGCTATCTGCTTCAGAGCGTGTCACAGCTCGTATACGGCGCAGGCACACGCCCCGTTTCTATCGGCAACTGGGGCGCACTTGAGGTGATGGGTATATCCATAAGTATTTCTTCCTTGCTTACCTTGGGTCTTTGCGTGGTTATAATGGTGGGACTCACTTTGTTTATCACCAAAACAAAAGCAGGCACCGCAATGCTTGCCGTTTCGGAAGACAGAGCGGCGGCTTCCCTTATGGGTATAAACGTAAACGGTATTATCACTCTTACCTTTGCTATCGGCTCCGCATTGGCTGCATGTGCTTCCGTGTTCTATCTTATGCAGATTCCCGCAGTAAGCCCCACCTTGGGCGCAATGCCCGGTATCAAGGCGTTTACCGCTGCGGTTATCGGCGGTATCGGTTCTATTCCCGGCGCAATGGTAGGCGGAATTTTGCTTGGTGTTATCGAAAAAATTTGCTCCAGCATTCCCGTTCTGGCTCCT
>JAGCNA010000186.1 GCA_017646185.1 Clostridia bacterium | reverse complement strand
CAGAAAAGCTGTATACCAAGCTATCCAAGACCTTCATATAGACTGTCTTGTAAACAACGCGGGAGTTTCTCTGGTTTCACCTTTTGATGCAGTTACGGAGGAGCAGGAAAAAGCCCTTTACGGCACCGACCTTTTCGGTGTTTTAAACTGCTCCCGCGCCGTGCTCCCCGGAATGATACGCCGCAAAAGCGGGTGTATTATAAACATTTCCTCTATGTGGGGGGAATCCGGCGGAAGCTGTGAGGTGGATTATTCCGCCGCAAAGGGTGCGGTGATCGCCTTTACAAAGGCGCTGGCAAAGGAAGTTGGTCCTTCGGATATCCGCGTTAACTGCGTTTGCCCCGGTGTTATTGATACGGATATGAACGCACACCTTTCCGTTGCGGATGTAAACGATATTGTGGACAGTATCCCGCTGGAGCGCCTTGGCAGAGCCGAGGATGTGGCAGAGGCGGTGTACTTCCTCGCCTCCGAAAAAGCGTCCTATATAACCGGCGCCGTGCTGGACGTTAACGGCGGAATAATATAAACTTACACACAAAAAGCTCCCGAAAAATCGGGAGCTTTTGATTTTGCTTTTTAGGTGTTTGAAGTTTATTTATCTACGGCGGAATCCGCTTTGCGTTTCTTTGCGGATTTGGCTAAAATAACAGAAAGAACGATCGCCAATACCGTAATGGCTACCGTAATGACCGCATATAGCACATACGGCGAGTTGTTTACTTCCGGAGGATTTCCGTAAAGATATGCCGCATAGAAAGACGGATACGTTGTACCGCCAAGCGTCGGTTCAAGGGTTTTCTCCCAGTTTTCGTAATACTTAAGATAATCCTTAACTGTTGCTCGATACTCTTTTTCTGACACGGTAACTATATAGCTGCCAAAGCTGTATTCGAACGCACTTTCGCCGCAATAATGCTTTTTGGCATCTACGGCACACAGATATTTTCCGCCTGCCGTTTCAAAACAAACGTAATGCTCGTTTTGTATATTATATTGGTAGGTGCACGGGTCGGTAACAACGATTTCCAAAATCTCCTTGTCATCATACAAGGCTTTGTATTCGCCGTATCCCAACGCAATGTTCAGCCAATCCGGATATTCGCCGTACTCGTATTTGTACATAAGATCGAGAATGTCATTTCCGTTACCGTCCTTATAAAGGCAAACATGAATCACATCACCGTTTTCTTCGCAAAAGAGCAAATAACCGCCGTAATCTTCGATATTCCACTCCCATTCGCCTTCTTTGGAGGGATTTTCGTGAATAAAAGCCGCTCCCGCTTTTATCGCAGGCATATTAAGAAGATCATATCCCACGAGAGCATCATCAATAACGGTATCGGCAGGAATTTCAAATTTTACGTTCCAAGCGGCGCGGTATCTTTCGTTTATACCAAAAACACAAGGCTCTTCTGCAAAAACAAAAGCATTCATCACAGAAACCAGCAAAAGCGTAATTATGATTACTACCGTTATCTTTTTCATATGTTTACCTCCATGTATTTCGTTGTTTTTCGCGTTTGATCTTTAATTTTCTTCGGGAACGTAAGGCTCCATTCCAAAGGACATCAACCATTCTTCGGTAGGACGGGTGGAGAAACTATGAAATGTTTTGGTGCAAACAAGATTTTCATCCTTACAAATTATATACACGACTTTGGGTATTCCGTTTTTAGGAATTTCAAAATCCGGTTCAACATCATGATACCAATAACTTTCGCTCACAGTTGTTTTGCCGTCGTCCAGAGTATAGTAGACGTAGACATAAACATCTTTTTTTTCGTCCGATTGGCCCACATAGTAGCTCCTAATATACTGTCTGGACTCAGTAGTCGGCAATAATGTTTCCACCGTTCCGTTTGCCGGTTCCGCTTTGGCGCTTATTTCTTCTTCGTCGGTTGCTGGTTCTTCGCTGTTTGCATAAAAAACGTGGTTAATGTATCGAGCACAGTTTGATTCGAACACGAACGCATAACGTCGGGTGAACCAATACGATTCAACAAGTTTTACATCATCAGGATAAACGGGAACCCACAAATGCTCAACGTTTATAATCTCTATAGCACCGTTTTCGGAACTGTCTTCAAAATCCTTTTGTTGTGTGGCATCAAACTTGTTTTCAAGAATAAATTCTCTCAGTTCACTCATCGAGTTAAAGGGTATACTGGCATCTCTGCTGGAAATATCGTTAAACTCGCCGGTCAGTTCGTTAAAAAACTCAATATAATACAGATCGCCCACACGATAAACAATATGGTTGTCGGTTTCTGCTATGATCTCATCCGCTTTAAGAGTGGTTGTATGGCAAACGGAATTACGACACCCGGAAAAAGAAAACAAAGCAAAAAGTAAACTCAGCACAAAACAAATGCTTCTTCGATTCATATATTTCCTCCTTAATTGCCTTTTATGGGTTCATTGGATGTAAGCAGGACATCCGATCCTTCTATTCACATTATACCATACACGGAGGTCGTGTTCAATTATACAATATGTAGAAATTCGCGCGTGAAATTTGTATATAAAAAACAAACAAGATTTTTGCAAAAAATGTTAAAAAACACTTGATTTTATGGAAAAAGCGTGATATAATTGCGTGTCAAGAAATCGGGCGGTCCTCTGCGGCTCGGCAAGAACGCCTGTAACTTTTATTATTTTTGAATTAT
>JAGCNA010000185.1 GCA_017646185.1 Clostridia bacterium | reverse complement strand
TATGAATGACATTCAAATATTAAAGGTAGAATCCGGAAGAGAGTATTCGGTAGGCAAATTTTTGCAAGGCGAACTCCAGTATATGGACAGAGATTACGTTTTTAACTATATACCCGAGGAATTGAAGGGCGCTACCCATATCCTTACCTGCGGAAACGATAAGATTATTCCCGAAGATAAACCTTGCTTTACTTTTAAAGCAGAAAGGGACGTGGACGTTTACATTCTTTATCCTGATAAACAGCCGGTTATTCCCAAGTGGCTCGAGGAGTTTGAACGGCTCAGAATGAACGTAACCCGCGTAGATTCCCGTTCCGATAATCTTAAAGGGTATTTTACACTTTTTAAAAAACATTTTCCTGCGGGGCTTATAACGCTTTACGGCAATTCGCCTCTCTTTATGCTTGCGCAGGATTGGTATGTTACAAGCGGCGGGATAAATTACTGTATGTATTCTGTTGCAGTTAAATAGTAATAAAAAAGACTTTCCCTTTTTAGGAAAGTCTTTTTATTGTTAATTCGATATTGAATTCTTTGTATATTTGCAATATGTTCTAAAACAGCCCAAAAGGCTGTTGCAAAACAACAGCCTTTTGGGTGAAGGTATATATACAGCGGTTTGGCGTTGCTGTATATAGCATAATTCAGCGCCCGCTTTTTCACCTGCGGGCGAAAGGTTTTATGATTTTTTAAGATTGGAAAGAATCAAAATAATGTCTTCATAGGAGTTCGCGGTAATACAGTAATAATAGTCGCCGTAAAAGCAGACCGCATAATATTCAGGGGGAGTTACCGTGTCATCGAAGATATAGAACGTGCAATCTTCTATTACAAATTCTTCCTTGTAACTATGGAAGGGGTGTGAATCCGTTTTCCGTTCGGCATATACGCTTACGTAGGGGGTACTGGTCACAAACCGAATTATTTCTTCCGAAGAAGCCGTTGAAACGAACTCAATATTTTTAAGCGATACACCCTCGGGAAGAACTGTCGGATACCAAATATCAATATCATTGCTTTGCAATGCTTCTTCTACGGTGTCGTATTCTTTCTGTACGTCCTGAAACTCCAGCGTTATATTACCTTTGTTCAGTGTTCCGCCGGCGCCCATACCGATCACTTCTTTGAAATAATTAAAGGGATTAAAATCCACAGCGGTAGCGGTAACGGTAACAGCGGCTGTAAGTATCGCTATCATTGCCGCAACGAGCAGCACCTTTTTAAACCGCAAACGCCTTACACGCTTGCTTGCAGGCGCGGTTTTGTTTATGATATTAAAAAATTCTTCTTTTGATATTAACGGACCTTGCAATTCGTCCAGCCGTGCGGCGCAGGCGTTAAGCGTATCTATATCGCCTTCATCGGTGCAAAGCATATCCGTTTCATAATCAAACAGCTTTTGTAAAGCGGCAGTATCCAGTTCATCTAAAGAAAGCTTTTCTTCCAATATAAGCTTTTTGATTTCTGCGCCGCAAAGAGTAATATACATCTTTTTACTCATTTATTGACCCCTCATATATATATGATTAAAAAACCGAAAAACCTCTATAAACTTTTTTAAAAAATTTTAAAAAAGCTTGTGTTTTATGGCGTAGCAGTATTTATCCTTTATGGATTTCCTTAAATTCCATACGGTGCTTTCGCTTATATCCAGCTTTTGCATAATTTCCTTGCAGGAAATCTTTTGCTCAAACATAAGCTCAAACACCTGTGCTTCACGGCTTGTAAGCTCGTTTTTAAGCAGGGAATATACGTCTTTTTCCATCCAGATATTATACAAAGCCATTTCAAAAACATCTTCGGTAAATAAAATTTCGTCCATATCCGTATCCGAAAAATTATTCAGATGTTTAGCGCGCTCGGCTTTTACGTGGATCGCTATATATTTAGTTGCTGTAACCACCCACTTTTCGGGTGAAGGGTGGCGTTGCAGTTCTTCAACCTTGCGTATAAGCAACAAATGCAGTTCGCTTAAAGCTTCGTCTCTGAGGTCACGATAACTTTCGCCCAGCATTCGTTCTGTTACACGTATAATTATAGGATATTCTTTTTCAAGTAATTGTTCCAAAAACTCCCGTTCCCGTAAGGAAAGTGAGCTTACGGGCTTTTCACTGTGTTTCAAAGCGACCTGCTCTCCCTTGATTTATTATTTTGCAAGTACATCTAATATACCATATCGGCGGATATAAGTCAATATTACCGCACTTGACAACATTTGAACAGTGTGTTAATATTGTTTTACAACAATTAAAGTTTGGGTGATATTAATTGATTTCGGGTGGAATTATTATTCACGATACGGATATAGGCGCATACTGGGAAAAGCTTTTTTCGGAAAGCGGACTGGATACTCTGGGGATACATCCTGCAGGGGGAAACGATGCGCATCTTACTTTGGAAAAATTTCTTTCTGCTCAAAACGACCCCGAGGTAATCGGTTTTATTAACCGCCTTTCCTCCAAGGGTGTGTGTATAGAGCTGGAGTGTCACGCTTTGTCCTGGCTGCTTCCCAGAGATATGTTCGCTAAAAATCCCCATTGGTTCAGGGAAAATGAGCAGGGTGAGCGCACAGCGGATTTTAATATGTGCCCTTCCTGCGGAGAGGCGCTGGAGTATCTTTCGGAGCGCACCCGCCGTCTTGCTGCGCTTATCCCTTGGAACAGCAGTTATTTTCATTTGTGGATCGATGACGTGGCATCCGCACCTTGTATGTGTGAAAAATGCAAAAGCCTTTCTCCCTCCGATCAAGCTATGTTAATTTATAACGCAATGCTTAAGGGGTTAAAAGCCTATCGCAGTGACGCACGTCTTGCATATCTTGCATACCACGGTACTATAGACGCTCCGTCCCTAAAGCCGGAGGAGGGGATATTTCTTGAATTTGCCCCTATAAGACGTTGCTTTGAGCATGCTGTAAACGATATTACCTGCCAAAAGAACGCGGCGGAGATAGCGTCCTTGGATTCACTCCTTGCTTTTTTCGGAAAGAAGGATTCCAAGGTGCTGGAATATTGGATGGATAATTCTCTCTTTTCCGGCTGGAAAAAGCCCTATGTAAAACTGCCCTTGAAACGGGATATTTTGGAAAAAGACATAGCCTTTTACCGCGCCAAAGGCTTTGAACGCATAACCTCCTTCGGATGCTTTTTGGGAGAGGAATATGCAAAAGAATTCGTAATACCGCCCGTTAAGGAATACGGGGAAGTGCTGTCGGAATGAAAATTATTATTAACTATATTTATATTAAAAACATTTTAAATAAATTCAATATAGGCGTCAGCTTTGAAAACGCCGTTATAACG
>JAGCNA010000184.1 GCA_017646185.1 Clostridia bacterium | reverse complement strand
AAGAGCGCTGGAGCAGAAGGGCTTCAGAGGCGCTGTTGTGGATTGCATTATAGCGGCAAATGAAAAAAACAAAGAAGTAGGTAAAATCAACTGAGGAGTTTAAAATATATGAAAAACATTGATTGGTCCAACATAGGATTCGGATATATCAAAACGGATCTTCGTTACGTATCAAATTATAAAAACGGTGAATGGGATGAGGGATGTCTTACAGAAGACGCCAACATTACCATGAGCGAATGCGCCTGCGTGCTTCAGTACGCACAGACCTGCTTTGAAGGTCTTAAAGCGTATACCACCGCAGATGGAAAGATCGTTTGCTTCCGTCCCGATCTTAATGCTGCAAGAATGGCAGATTCCTGCCGCAGAATGAAGATGCCCGTGTTCCCCGAGGAAAGATTTGTGGAAGCGGTTGTAAAGACGGTTGAAGCCAACTCCGAATGGGTTCCTCCCTATGGCTCCGGCGCATCTCTTTACCTGCGCCCCTATATGTTCGGGTATGATTCCATAATAGGCGTAAAGCCCGCAAACGAATTCCAGTTCCGCATTTTTGCAACTCCCGTGGGACCTTATTTCAAAGGCGGTGTAAGACCTCTTACTCTCCGTATTTCCGATTTCGACCGTGCAGCTCCCAGAGGAACGGGACATATTAAAGCAGGCCTTAACTACGCTATGAGCCTTTACGCTATAGTTGATGCTCACGAGCAGGGGTATGATGAAAACGTGTATCTTGATTCAGCCACCCGTACTCATATAGAGGAAACCGGCGGTGCGAATATAATCTTCGTTACCAAGGATGGAAAGCTTGTAACCCCCAAATCCGATACCATACTACCTTCCATTACCAGACGTTCTCTCTTGCAGGTTGCAAAGGATTATCTGGGTATGGAGGTTGAAGAAAGGGAAGTATCCCTTTCGGAATTGGACGATTTTTCCGAATGCGGACTTTGCGGAACCGCGGCGGTTATTTCTCCTGTCGGAAAGATTGTGGATCACGGACGTGAAATCTGCTTTGATATCGGCGAAAGCGGAATGGGTAATACTGTTAAAAAGCTTTACGATACGTTGACAGGAATTCAAATGGGCACCGTAACACCTCCCGAAGGATGGGTTAAGGTAATAAAATAACTGAATAATTTTTCAAAAAAACAGAATATCATATACATTTTTACTTGACACATTATTGGTTTAGTGGTATAATCTTTCAATACTATATAATGCAGAAATTTTTAGTTTTTACGGCAAACAGAATGGTATTGACTGTTTATTTATTTTCAGCTCCCTCTCTCTTTGCGCAAGAGAGAGGGCGTTTTTTTGTAGTTTAAGAATTCTGCCCGAAAGGATTTTTTATACTTATGGTTACGATCGACAAAATATTTCACGCATCTACAGTGCTTAAAAAAATCATACGTCCCACGCCTCTTGCAAAGGCATACGGTATAGCACCTTGGTGTGATTTGTATTTTAAACCGGAAAACCTACAGAATACCGGCTCCTTCAAGCTACGCGGTTCGGGTTATAAGATAGCAATGCTTTCCGATGAAGAAAAAGCAAAGGGCGTTATTGCCTGCTCTGCGGGCAACCATGCGCAAGGCGTAGCGCTTGCGGCTTCCAAATGCGGTATTTCTTCTCTTATTTGTCTTCCCGATAACGCTCCGATTTCCAAAATAGAGGCTACCAAAAATTACGGAGCAAACGTTTGCCTTGTTGAAGGCTGTTATGACGATGCGTATAATAAAGCAATGTCTTTAAAGGACGAGCTGGGGCTGACCTTCGTTCATCCTTTTGATGATGAAAACGTAATTGCAGGGCAGGGTACTATCGGTCTTGAGATAGTAAACGATATTGACAACATAGATGCGGTTATCGTTCCCATCGGCGGCGGCGGACTTATTTCCGGTGTTGCATACGCAATAAAATCCATAAATCCCCGTATAAAGGTATACGGCGTTCAGGCGTCTGGCGCTCCCAGTATGTATAATTCCGTAAACAGCGGTTCAATACAGACTTTGCCTTCTGTTTCCACCATAGCAGACGGTATCGCAGTAAAGCGTCCCGGTGATAACACCTTCGATATGGTCAGCAAATATGTGGATGATATTGCTCTTGTTACCGAAGATGAAATTTCTTCCGCTATTCTTGCTTTGATCGAAAAGCAAAAGATGATTGCCGAAGGCGCAGGCGCAGTTTCCGTTGCGGCGGCTATGTTCAATAAATTCCCCGTAGAGGGCAAGAAGGTAGTAAGCGTAGTTTCCGGCGGTAATATAGACGTTACAAGTCTTTCCCGTGTAATAGAGCGCGGTCTTATGAAATCGGGCAGAAGCTCCAGCCTGCTTATCGAACTTGTTGATAAGCCCGGTCAGCTTAAGGATGTTTCCCGTATTATTGCAGATTGCGGCGGTAACGTAACCAGCGTTCATCACGAGCGCAACGGAAATACCGAAAGCATTAACGGCTGTTATCTCCGTATCGTTATGGAGACCCGTGATTACGATCACGTACAGCAGATAATCGAAGCTTTGAAGAGCGAAGGCTTCAAAATCGTGTCAAAGGAGTAATTATCAATGAATTACATATACACAAAAAATGCACCGGATGCTATCGGTCCTTATTCTCAGGGCACGGTAGTCGGTAATATAGTATTTACCTCAGGTCAGATAGCTATCAATCCCGCCAGCGGTGCTGTGGAAGCAACCGATATCCGTGAACAGACCGAGCAGGTATGTAAAAATCTTTCCGCAGTCCTTGAAGCGGCAGGAAGCAGTCTTGAAAAGGTTGTAAAGACCACCTGCTTTTTAAGCAATATGGATGATTTTGCAGCTTTTAACGAAGTGTACGGCAAATATTTCGTAAGCAAGCCCGCCCGTTCCTGCGTTGCCGTAAAGACTTTGCCCAAGAACGTTTTGGTAGAAGTAGAGGCAATTGCGGAGATCAGCACTCTGCCTTCCAAGGAGTAAATAATGAATAACAGCAAATACAGTATAGGCTATTTCCCGCCTCCCGGTTCACACTTTAAATGGGTGAGCAAGGATCATATAGAAAAAGCGCCCCGTTGGTGCAGTGTTGACCTGCGTGACGGTAATCAATCCCTTGTAATTCCCATGAGCCTTGAGGAAAAGCTGGAATTTTATAAACTTTTACTTGAAGTTGGTTTCAAAGAGATAGAAGTGGGATTTCCCGCCGCATCGGAAACCGAATACGAGTTTCTGCGCACTCTTATAGAGAATGATATGATTCCTGCAGACGTTACCGTTCAGGTGCTTACCCAGTGCAGAGAGCATATTATCCGCAAGACCTTTGATGCCTGCAAGGGCGCACCCAATGCAATTATCCATTTTTATAATTCCGTAAGCGTTGCTCAAAGAGAGCAGGTTTTCAAAAAATCCAAAGAAGAGATAAAGCAGATTGCCGTTGACGGTGCGCGTCTTGTAAAACGTCTTGCTTCCGAATACGAAGGCAATTTCCGCTTTGAATATTCTCCCGAAAGCTTTACGGGAACGGAACCCGAGTATGCTTTGGAAGTGTGCAACGCTGTTTTGGACGTTCTTGAACCTTCCGAAACCAACAATGTTATTATTAACCTTCCCGTTACCGTGGAAATGAGCCTGCCGCACGTTTATGCGAATCAGGTTGAATATATGAGTGAAAACCTGAAATACCGTGAATTCGTAACCGTTTCTCTTCATCCTCATAATGACAGAGGTACCGGCGTTGCGGATACGGAGCTGGCTCTCCTTGCAGGAGCAGACCGTGTTGAAGGTACTTTGTTCGGCAACGGTGAGCGCACCGGAAACGTTGATATAATCACACTTGCAATGAATATGTATTCCCACGGTGTGGATCCCGAGCTTGATTTTTCCAATATGCCCGAAATAGTGGCAACCTATGAAAAGTGCACCCGTATGCACGTGTACGAAAGAAGCCCCTATGCAGGCTCTTTGGTATTTGCCGCTTTTTCCGGCAGTCATCAGGATGCAATCGCAAAGGGTATGAAATGGCGTGAGGAAAAGGGGCTTAACATCTGGTCGGTGCCTTATATTCCCATCGACCCCAAGGATATAAGCCGTACCTACGATGCAGACGTTATCCGCGTAAACTCCCAAAGCGGAAAAGGCGGTATCGGATATCTGCTTGAGCAGACGTACGGTTATGATCTTCCCGCAAAAATGCGTGAGCATTTCAGCTATGCTTGTAAAAATGTATCGGATCACGACCACCGCGAGCTTAAGCCTCACGACGTTTTAAAGGTGTTTACCGATAATTACCTGAACCTTGAAAGCCCCGTGGCTATTTCCAATATGAGCTTTGTTCAGAAGGATGGCGGAGTGGACGCATACGTTACCTTTGTGCGTGACGGCAAAAAGAATACCGTTCATACCCAGGGCAACGGCTCTCTTGACGCTGTCAGCAACGCTTTGAAGGAATATACGGAAGATAATTATAGTCTTAAGGTGTATACCGAGCACAGCCTTGAAGGCAAGAGCTCGGATGCTACCGCCGCCGCTTATATCGGTATAGAAGATAAAAACGGCAAAACTTATTGGGGTGCGGGTACGGATACAGATATTATCCGTGCAAGTATCCACGCATTGTTGAGTGCTTATAACAACATGATCAGATAAGGAGTCGCAAACTATGGGCATGACTATGACTCAAAAAATACTTGCCGCCCATGCGGGACTTGAAAGCGTTAATGCCGGTCAGCTTATCAACGCAAAGCTTGATATAGTTCTCGGCAACGATATTACAACTCCCGTAGCGGTAAATGAATTTAAAAAAGCCGGTTTTGATACCGTGTTCAATAAAGATAAGATCGCAATTGTTCTGGACCATTTTGTTCCCAACAAGGATATAAAAGCGGCAGAGCAATCCAAGCAGTGCCGCGAATTCGCTCTTGCTCACAGCGTAAGTCATTTTTATGACGTGGGTAAAATGGGTATAGAACACGCCCTTCTTCCCGAGCAGGGTGTTGTTACCGCAGGTGATTGCATTATCGGCGCAGACAGCCACACGTGTACATACGGCGCACTGGGTGCTTTTTCCACCGGCGTTGGAAGTACGGATATGGCAGCAGGAATGGCTACCGGAACCGCCTGGTTCAAGGTGCCTTCCGCTATCCGCTTTGAGCTTAAGGGAAAACTTCCCGAGCATTGCAGCGGCAAGGACGTTATACTCACCATCATCGGTATGATCGGTGTTGACGGTGCTTTGTACCGCAGTATGGAATTCACCGGTGAGGGCGTTGCATCTCTCAGTATGGATGACCGCTTGTGTATATGCAATATGGCTATTGAAGCAGGCGCAAAGAACGGTATTTTCCCTGTGGATGAAGTTACAAAGCAGTATATGGACGGCAGATGCGAGCGCACTCCCGTCATTTACGAAGCTGACGAAGACGCTGAATACGAGCGCACGATCGAGATGGATCTCGGTTCGATCGTTCCCACCGTTGCTTGTCCTCATCTTCCCGAAAATACCCATCCCGCACACGAGCTTGGTGATATAAAAATAGATCAGGTGGTTATCGGAAGCTGTACCAACGGCAGAATGGAAGATATGGAAGCCGCCTTCAATATTCTTAAAGATAAAAAGATAGCAGATAACGTGCGTTGCATAATCATTCCCGGTACAATGCAGATACTCCGTGAATGTGTTCAGCGTGGATACGTTACCGCCTTTATAGATGCAGGTGCAGTAGTGTCTACACCTACCTGCGGTCCTTGCCTTGGCGGTTATATGGGTATTCTTGCCGCAGGTGAGCGTTGTGTCGCCACTACCAACCGTAATTTCGTAGGCAGAATGGGACACGTGGAAAGCGAGGTTTATCTTGCATCTCCCGCAACAGCCGCCGCAAGCGCACTTACGGGTTATATTACAGACCCTCGGAGGAACAGTTAATGGAAACTAAAGGAAGAGTTTTTAAATATCCCGATAACGTTGATACGGACGTTATCATTCCTGCCCGTTATCTCAACACCTCCGATGCAAAGGAGCTTGCCAAGCACTGTATGGAGGATATTGATAACACCTTCGTATCCCGTGTGAACAAGGGTGATATCATAGTTGCAGGCTGGAATTTCGGCTGCGGTTCTTCCCGTGAACACGCACCTCTGGTTATCAAGACCTGCGGTACGGGTTGCGTTATAGCAAAAAGCTTTGCCCGTATCTTTTACCGCAACGCCATTAATATCGGTATGCCCATATTGGAATGTGAAGCGGCGGCGGAAGAGATCGAAGACGGAGATAACGTCAGCGTTGATTTCGACACCGGTGTGATAACCAATATCACCAAAGGAAAAACTTACAAAGCAGAGCCTTTTCCCTCGTTTATTCAGAATATAATCGAGAAGGGCGGCTTGCTCGCTTCGCTTAAGGAAGGTTGTTAGTATGCAGAAAAATATAGCCGTTATCCGCGGTGACGGTATAGGTCCCGAAATAGTGGAGCAGGCGCTTAAGGTGCTTGATAAAACAGCAGAGCTTTTCTGCCATAACTTTGAATATACCGACGTGGATATGGGCGGTTGCGCCATAGATAAATGGGGAGATCCTCTTCCCGAAGAAATGCTTGCAAAGTGCCTTGATTCCGATAGCGTTCTTCTCGGTGCAGTTGGCGGTCCCAAGTGGAACGATGTTCCGGGAAATATGCGTCCCGAAAAAGGTCTGTTAAGACTCCGTGCGGGAATGGGGGTTTACAGTAACAACCGTCCTGCGAAGATATGGCCTCAGCTTTCAAGCGCTTCTCCTTTAAAGGAATCCATTGTAAATAAGGGTATAGATTTTATTATCGTTCGTGAGCTTATCGGCGGAATTTATTTCGGCACTCACAAAACAGAACTTGCAGAGGGTCAAAAGGTGGCTGTTGACGAGCTTAAGTATTCCGAAGCCGAGATAGAGCGTATCGGAAGAATTGGTTTTGAAACCGCTATGAAGCGTGGCAAAAAGCTTTGCTCGGTAGAAAAAAGCAACGTGCTGGATTCCAGCCGTCTTTGGAAAGCGGTTATGCACCGTCTTGCCGATGAATATCCCGAAGTTGAGCTTTCCGATATGCTGGTGGATAACTGTGCAATGCAGATAGTGAAAGATCCTTCCCAGTTTGACGTTGTGGTTACCGAGAATATGTTCGGTGACATTTTATCCGATGAAGCTTCTATGATCACCGGCTCCATCGGTATGATACCTTCTTCCAGTCTCGGTGCTACCAAGTGCGGATTATATGAGCCTATCCACGGTTCCGCCCCCGATATTGCGGGAAAGGATATTGCAAACCCCATCGGTACAATTCTTTCTGCGGCAATGATGCTTCGTTTCAGCTTTGATATGGAAAAGGAAGCAGACGCTATAGAAGAGGCGGTGTCCCGAGTGCTTGATGCAGGCTACCGTACGGGAGATATATTCCCCTCCGAAGATAACAGCGGTTTAACTCTCGTTGGCTGCAGTGAGATGGGCAGACTTATTATAGAAAATATACAGAAAGGATAACGTGAATGTTACTTTCAGGCGCAGATATTATCGTACGCACGTTGATAGAGCAGGGGTGTGACGTAGTTTTCGGCTATCCCGGCGGACAGATTATCAACGTATACGATTCATTATATAAATACAGAGACGAGCTTAAGCACGTTCTTGCCGCCCATGAGCAGGGTGCAACCCATGCGGCAGACGGATATGCCCGTGCAACCGGTAAAGTTGGTGTTGTTATCGCAACATCCGGTCCCGGTGCAACGAATCTTGTTACGGGTATTGCTACTGCTTACATAGATTCCGTTCCCCTTGTAGCCATAACGGGCAACGTTCCCAATTCGGTTATCGGTACCGACGGATTTCAGGAAATAGATATTACCGGTATCACACTTCCCATTACAAAGCACAACTATTTTGTAAGCAGCATTGAGGATCTTGCGGATACCATACGCGAAGCGTTCAGAATTGCTTCTTCCGGTAGACCCGGTCCCGTGCTTATTGACGTTCCCAAGGACGTACAGATTGCAAAATACGAGTACGAGCCTATGCCCAAAGTTGAAAAGGACGAAAAGAGTGCCGCAAAGGACATTCGTATTCAGCAGGCGGCAGAGTGTATAAATAACGCAGAAAAGCCCTTTATTTACTTTGGTGGCGGCGTTATTTCCGCAGAAGCGAGAGAAGAAGTGCTTGAGCTTGCGGAGCTTATAGATGCTCCTATCGGATGTTCTATGATGGGTATTTCCGGTGTTCCCACAGACCATCCCCGTTTTCTCGGAATGCAGGGTATGCACGGACATTACGCCTGCTCAATGTCAATGCACAACGCAGACTGCATTATAGCGTTGGGCGCAAGATTTAATGACAGAGTTACCGGAAACCGTGCAAAGTTTGCAAAAAAAGCAAAAATAGTCCATATAGACATAGACGGTGCGGAGCTTTCCAAAACAGTTGAGCCTGCCCACGGACTTCGCGGCGACGTAAAGCTTACGTTGCAAAAACTTATTCCCTTACTCAACAAAGCAAACCGTCCCGAATGGCAGGCTGTTGTAGATAAATTCAGAGCTGAAGAAGAGGCAGGACTTGATAGCAGAGAGGGAATGACTCCCAGAAACGTTATCAATACGCTTAATAAATATCTTGATGCGGATACTCCCGTCGCTACCGACGTTGGTCAGCATCAGATGTGGTCGGCTCAGTATCTTAACTTTAAAAACAGCCGCAGATTTATAAGCAGCGGCGGTCTTGGTACTATGGGATTCGGACTCGGTGCAGCGATCGGCGCTCAACTTGGTACCAAGCAGAGAAGCGTTCTCGTAACAGGTGACGGAAGCTTCGGTATGTGTCTTAACGAAATGGCAACGGCAGTAAGCGAAAATCTGCCCGTAGTCATTCTTATAATGAATAACGGCGTTTTGGGTATGGTTCGCCAATGGCAGACCTTATTCTTCGATAAGCATTATTCAAATACCGTTCTTGACAGAAAGACCGATTTTGTAAAGCTGGCAGAGGCATTCGGTGCAAAGGCAAGCAGTGCGCTTACCCTTGAAGAGCTTGATGCGGCTTTGAACCAAGCCTTTAACCACGACGGACCGTATCTTATTGATTGCGCTATTGATAAAGACGAGTTCGTTCTGCCTATGCTTCCTCCCGGCGGCTCTATGGACGATATCATTGTAAAGATAGGAGACTGATTATGGATAACAGATTTACAGTAGCAATTCTTGTTAACAACCAGTTCGGTGTCCTTAACCGAGTTACAAGTATGTTCAGACGCAGACAGTTCAATATAAGCGCACTTACGGTAAGCGAAACCGAATCTGCAAAATACTCCCGTATCACCGTGCTTTCCGAAGGTGACGAGATAAGCAAGCAACAGCTTATAAACCAGCTTTATAAGCTTCCCGACGTTTGCTCTATCGTAGAGCTTAACCCTGCAGAAACGGTCAGCAGAGAGCTTTTGCTCGTAAAGGTGGCAAATTCCGGAGAAACGAGAAATGACGTACGTGCCGCCGTAGACGCTTTTGAGGGCAAAATTGTAGACTATACCCGAGAGACCACTATGATACAGATGGTAGGGGACAGTCACAAAATAGATGCTTTTATAGATCTGCTCAGAGATTTCGAAATACTGGAAATATGCCGTACCGGCGCCGCATCCCTTGAACGGGGTAATACTACCATACGCAAAGTTACAAACTTATAATATTTACAATACAGAAAGAGGTATATTGTTATGAATAGAATTTTTTATCAGCAGGATTGCGATCTTCAGAAATTAAACGGCAAGACCGTTGCTATTATCGGTTACGGCTCTCAGGGCCACGCTCACGCACTTAACCTTAAGGACAGCGGTGTAAACGTTATCGTTGGTCTTTATAACGGAAGCAAGAGCTGGGCAAAGGCAGAGTCTCAGGGTCTCACCGTAATGACCGCTGCAGAAGCCGCAAAAGCTGCAGATATCATTATGATACTTATCAATGATGAAAAGCAGGCAAAGCTTTACAAAGAAAGCATCGAGCCCAACCTTACCGAAGGCAAGACCTTGGCATTTGCTCACGGCTTTAATATTCACTTCGGTTGTATCAAGCCTCCCAAGTTTGTAAACGTTATAATGGTTGCTCCCAAGGGTCCCGGTCATACCGTAAGAAGCGAATATCAGGCTGGTAAGGGCGTTCCTTGTCTTATCGCAGTTGAGCAGGACGCTACCGGCGATGCTCTTGAAATCGGTCTTGCATACGCTCTCGGTATCGGCGGCGCACGTGCAGGCGTACTTGAAACCAACTTCCGCACCGAAACAGAAACCGACCTGTTCGGTGAGCAGGCTGTTCTTTGCGGCGGTGTTTGCGCACTTATGCAGGCAGGCTTCGAAACTCTCGTTGAAGCAGGCTATGACCCCAGAAATGCATATTTTGAATGTATCCACGAAATGAAGCTGATCGTTGACCTTATTTATCAGAGCGGCTTCTCCGGTATGAGATATTCTATCTCTAACACCGCTGAATACGGCGATTATATCACCGGTCCCAAGATCATTACCGAAGACACCAAGAAGGCTATGAAGAAGGTACTTAAGGACATTCAAGACGGTACCTTTGCAAAAGACTTCCTGCTGGATATGTCCGATGCAGGCTCTCAGGTTCACTTCAATGCAATGCGCAAGCTGGCTTCCGAGCATCCTTCCGAAATCGTTGGCGAAGATATCCGCAAGCTTTACAGCTGGAGCGACGAAGACAAGCTTATCAATAACTGATTATTGTGAATATCCCCGGAGAGAATTTTACTCTCCGGGATTTCCCGTTTAAACAAAAAGAGGAATTAATATGGAAAAAATAATAAAAGGCGTAGGCAACGCTCCTCACAGATCTCTTTATCACGCTTTGGGCATGACAAACGAAGAACTGAATAAACCTATGATCGGTATTGTCAGCTCATATAATGAAATAGTTCCCGGTCATATGAATCTTGATAAGATCGTGGAAGCGGTTCGTATGGGTGTGGCAATGGCAGGAGGAAATCCCGTTGTGTTTCCCGCTATCGCTGTGTGCGACGGTATAGCTATGGGACACGAAGGAATGAAATATTCCCTTGTTACCCGTGATCTTATTGCAGATTCCACCGAAGCTATGGTTCGTGCTCACGGATTTGACGCTCTCGTTATGGTGCCCAACTGCGATAAAAACGTACCCGGTCTTCTTATGGCGGCAGCACGTCTTAATATACCCACCGTTTTCGTTAGCGGCGGTCCTATGCTTGCAGGCAGAGTGGGGGGCAAAAAAAGAAGCCTTTCCAGTATGTTCGAAGCTGTAGGTCAGTACAACGCAGGCAAAATAGGGGAATGTGAGCTTGAAGAATTCGAGTGCAAAGTGTGTCCCACCTGCGGTTCCTGCTCGGGTATGTATACCGCAAATTCCATGAACTGTCTTACCGAAGTTTTGGGTATGGGACTTAAGGGCAACGGAACCATTCCCGCAGTATATTCTTCACGTATCGAGCTGGCGAAGCACGCAGGTATGGCGGTTATGGAAATGCTTGAAAAGAATATCCGCCCTCTGGATATTATGACAGAAAAAGCATTTATGAACGCTCTTGCCGTTGATATGGCATTGGGATGTTCTACCAACAGTATGCTTCATCTTCCCGCAATCGCCCACGAATGCGGTATAGATATAGATCTTGATATCGCAAACGGTATAAGTGCCAAAACTCCCAACCTCTGTCACCTTGCTCCCGCAGGACCTACCTATATGGAGGATCTCAACGAGGCAGGCGGTGTATATGCGGTTATGAATGAGCTTAACAAAAAGAATCTTCTTTATACCGATTGCATTACCGTTACGGGAAAGACCGTAGGTGAAAATATTGCAAATTGTATAAACCTTGATCCTCAGGTTATCCGTCCTATAGAAGCTCCTTACAGCGAAACCGGCGGTATTGCCGTGCTTAAGGGTAATCTTGCACCCGAAGGAAGCGTTGTAAAACGCTCTGCCGTGCTTCCCGAAATGCTGGTACACGAAGGTCCCGCACGGGTATTCGATTGTGAAGAGGATGCTCAGGCGGCAATAGACGCTGGCAAGATCAACTCCGGCGACGTTGTTGTTATCCGCTATGAAGGACCAAAGGGCGGCCCCGGTATGCGTGAAATGCTTAACCCCACCTCCGCAATTATGGGAATGGGCTTGGGCAGCTCCGTGGCTCTTATCACAGACGGACGCTTCAGCGGCGCAACCAGAGGAGCTTGTATCGGTCACGTTTCTCCCGAAGCGGCTTCCGGCGGTGCTATCGGTATTGTAAAAGAAGGCGATATCATCAGCATAAATATCCCCGAAAACACGCTTGAGCTTAAAATCAGCGAAGAGGAATTTGCTTCCCGTATGGCAGCCTTTGTGCCCAAAACAAAGCCTCTCTCCGGTTATCTTAAACGCTATGCCGCATTGGTTTCCAGCGGTGCGAAAGGTGCGATACTTAACTGATGAGCGCTGTAAAATTGAAAGAAATATATACAAATCTTCTCTCACTTGCCGTTTTTCCCAAGCTTTTGGAAGATAGCGTCGTTCTCGCTCTTTGTGAATTTCTTTGCGCAGAAGACGATACAGACGTGCGTGTTTCCGAGTATGCAAACTTTGTTTCAAAGGTTTTTTCCTGCGGAAGCTCCTTTGCAAAGCATTTGCAAAATCTTGTTAATGACGATGAAAACGTGTATATCCGAACAATCGGTGCGGGGAAGAGCCCCTCTGTTGCTTTGGAAAAAGCGGTTAACGCAGAGCTTGATATTCTCCAAGGTGTTTCGGAAATAACTCCGGAATTGCTTAAAGCCAATATCGATTACAGCGGTTATCTGCCCGATTTCGATGTTGAAAAGGTGAATATACCCGATGAATACAGATACCGTTGTAACAACGTAAACAGATTCGGATTTGGTATTTATTCCAAATACAAAATGTTTTATCTCGATGATGAGCGGTGTATCGTTCCCGTTAAAAATCCCGATAGCATCACGCTTTCCGAACTTGTGGATTATAAAAATGAGCAGTCTGTGATTTTGGAAAACACGGTAGCACTTCTTGATGGAAAGCCTGCCGCAAATATTTTGCTTACGGGTGATGCGGGTACCGGTAAATCCTCCACCATTAAAGCCGTGGCAAACGAGCTGTACGGAAAAGGACTTCGTATTCTTGAAGTTCGTAAGGAACAGCTTTATGCCCTTCCCGAAATTTTGGATCAGTTAAGCGAAAATCCTTTGAAATTCATTATTTTCGTTGACGATCTTTCCTTCCGTGAGGATGACGATAACTTCGGTGCACTTAAAGCAATACTCGAAGGCAGCGTTTCCGCACGGTCGGGCAACGTGGTTATATACGCCACCAGCAACCGCAGACATCTGGTTAAGGAAACCTTCTCAGGCAGAGAAGGTGATGATATTCACCGCAACGATACTATGCAGGAGATACTCTCTCTTTCTGCCCGTTTCGGAATACATCTTTCATTCTATAAGCCCAATAAGGAAACCTATCTGCATATCGTAACCCATCTTGCAGAAGAAAAAGGAATTTTCCTCCCCAAAGACGAACTGTACGTTCTTGCAGAGCGTTTCGCTTTGGAAAAAGGCGGCAGAAGCGCAAGAGCGGCAAAACAGTTTGTGGATAGTCTTTTAGTTAAAAAATAATTATATTTCCCATTAAAAGCCTTACTTCATTGTAGAAGAAAGGCTTTTTTGTCGTAAAAAGTGTTGCATAGTAATCCTCACCGTGTTATAATCAAGTTACAAAAAGCAAGGAGGTAACAAATGGAAAACAAAAGAGAAAAGGTAACGTATACTACTAATTCTTCAAGTGTTTTACTTGCTCTGTTATTCGGTATTCTTTTTATCGTCTTTCTTGCCTTGACGATTTTTTTAATATATATCTTTGTTAACAAATTGCTGGGAGGTGTTATGCCGTTCGGTCCTTTGCGGATAGTTGTTGTTTTTCTGAATTTGGTGGTTTCCTGCGTTTTTCTTGCCGTGTTATTATATTTGGGATGGGCATTTTTACTTACTTGTGGTCTTTTTACAACAAGATACACCTTTGATATCGACGGTATTCACGCAAACGGTCTGTTTAAAAATCAGTTTATTTCATGGAGTCAAATAAAGGATTTCGGTTTTACATTCGTCAGGTACGAATACGAATACAAAAGAACCAGAACGAGATACAGTAGCGCTGAATTTTTTCAAAAGGTTGGCCGTATATACAAAGCATATTTTTCTGATTCGGTTTGTCAATCCTTGCCCGAAGCAAAGAAAAAGCTTGAGGGCAATTATATAGCCTTTTACGTCAACTTTCCTCTGACCACACCTCAGGAAGAAAACTATAACGGTATTACAATGGTTCGAGAATTTTTAGATTATACTGAAGAAAAGACAGGTATCAAGCCTCACATCCCCGGTTACGCACATCCTTTTTTATATCCGGAAAAATTATATAACTCTACCGAGAGGAGCAGTTATGATGAAAAACAGCAGTGAAAAAGTAACATATACTACGTTCAATCCGAATGCGATAATTTCTGTGCTCTACGGTATCAGCTTTATTTTTTTAATAGCATTTAACGTTCTCATATTATACGTTTTTATTTTTATGTTGCCGTCTGAGATTACTTTAGAAATCGGGCGTATTGCTCTGGTGGCGGGTGCAGTTTTAGTTGGGTTGTTTTTGCTGCTCCTCATTTTATATAATGGTTGGGTGTGTTTCTCCTATTCCGGTCTTTTTAAAACGAATTATATATTTGATACCGAGGGAATTCACGCAAAAGGACTGTTTAAAAGACAATTTATGCCTTGGTCGCAGATAAAGGATTTCGGGTTTTCCTATGTTATGAACGAATACGAGTATAAATATTCTTCCCGCTACTACCACAGTAAATGGTTTGTTAAAACGGGCAGAATTTATAAAGTATATTTTTCCGATACGGTTTGTAAATCATTATCAAACGGCAAAAAGGAACTTAAAGGAAAGCGGATTAATTTTTATATATCTTTTCCTCTGACAACTCCTTTCAAAGACTTTCAAGGTATGACTTGGATACGCAGTTTTATTGATTACGCCGCGGAAAAAACGGGAATAAAAGCCAATATTCCCGGAAATATTCATCCTATTTTATATCCCGAACAAATATATAACACTACCGAATAAAGTACTGTATGTTTTGAAAAACAAAAAGCTTTTATATTTTTTAGCAGCCGCCGTGTTTGTGATTATTATCCTGTTGGCGGTTATGTATGCTATACCTAACGGTGATGAAAATTCCAAAGAAGCGTCAGATCTTTTTGAATCTTCCGAAATAAGCGAAATTTCTTT
>JAGCNA010000183.1 GCA_017646185.1 Clostridia bacterium | reverse complement strand
TTTTTTGCAGGAACATATATATACCATCCCTGTTAACGAAGCATTTGAAAGCTGCGGCGGAAACTGCCCCTTTTGTATGCTGTTTGAAGATCTTGAAGAAACCGAGCTGGATCTTATTCTGGGCGCATCCATGATGGAGCCTGACATACGCAAAAAAACCAATGAAAAAGGCTTTTGCGGAAAGCATTACAGACGTATGTTTACAATGAAAAACCGTCTGGGAATGGCACTCACTCTGGAAAGCCATCTTGAAACACTGAAAAAAGATCTTGCCCCCGGCGGATTTCTTGCCAAGGACGCTTCCGCAAAGCCTGCAAAACGCATAGCGGAACTCGAGGAAAGCTGTTACGTTTGCGACAGAATTGAAGAAAAGTTTGCCAAAATGATCGCAACCGCAGTATATCTCTACCACACGGAAGAGGAGTTCAGAAACAAATTCAATTCGGCATCCGTAATATGTCTGCCCCATTACCGCAGATTGCTTACCTGCGCTTCCTCCAATCTTCCCAAAAAGGTATATGCAAATCTTTTTGAGGACGCGGACAAGCTGGTGCGCGGTTATCTGGATACTTTAAAGGATGACGTTTCCTGGTTTTGCCGCAAGTTTGATTACCGTTTTGACGATCAGCCCTGGGGTAACAGCAAGGATTCCGTAGAGCGCTCAATACGCTTTTTGACCGGAGGCACGACCGAAAGCTTTAACGGCGAAAAACGCAAGAAAAAATAATTTTACACGTCCCGAAAGGGACGTGTTTTTTATTTGTTCCACGAGAAACCGCAGGGTTTCTTGGGGGTAGTTATTTTTATACTGTATAAGGTGAATATTCACCCCGATTATACACGGACGGGTTTACATAACCCGCCGTTTATTGACATAATAAAGATTATGAAATCCACATTATCCACATAGTTATCCACATTTTTTAAGGTGGCTGACACGATAATTCGGGGATTTTTTATGTTTTGGAACATTTTAATGTGGGTAATCCACACACTTTTCCACCAAATGTGGAAAACATTATGTATAATACATTACACGGTTTTGGTTGCAAAAGCATTGAGTTTTAAGTCTGCAACCGAGCCTGAAAGATACTCAAAATAGCCTTGGGAAGCGATCATGGCAGCGTTATCTCCGCACAGAGAAAGGGGCGGTAAATAGAGGGGAACTCCCTTGCTTTCTGCCAGAGTTTTAAGCCCTGCACGCAGGTGGGAATTGGCGGCAACGCCTCCTGCCAGAACGAGAGGAATACTGCCTACTTCCGAATACAAAGCGTCAACACGCAGGCATATACTCTTTACCAAGGTTTCGGTAAAGGACGCCGCAAGGTCTGCTTTGAACTCCTCTGTAAGCTCTATTCCCTTTTGCTGAAGGGTGTGTACCTGATTGATAACCGCAGTCTTTAAACCGGAGAATGAAAAATCATAAGGGCAGTTATCCACGTGGCTTATGGTAAATTTCATAGCGTTTTTGTTACCGACAGCTGCCAATCTGTCCATCGCCGCACCGCCGGGATAAGGAAGACCCAGCATACGGGCGGCTTTATCAAAGGCTTCACCTGCCGCATCGTCTCTGGTCTGACCAATGCTTGTATAGGAGGTATAATCGTCTACCTTCAAAAGCGAGGTATGTCCTCCCGAAACCACCAATGCAATAAAAGGAGGCTTAAGGTCGGGATGGGCAATATAGTTTGCCGCCACGTGTCCTCTTATATGGTGCACGGGAACGATAGGCTTTCCGCAGGAAAAGCTTAAGCCTTTTGCAAAGGAAAGTCCTGTAAGCAATGCACCGATAAGACCGGGAGCATAGGTTACCGCAATAGCATCTATATCCTTTAAAGTACATTCCGCTTTTTCCAAAGCTTCTTTTACAACACCCGTAAGCGCTTCGCAATGAGCGCGGGATGCTATTTCCGGCACAACGCCGCCGTAAAGGGCGTGTACCTCTGCCTGAGAAGCTACAACATTTGAAAGCACACGTCTGCCGTCCTCCACAACGGAAGCGGCGGTTTCGTCACAAGAGCTTTCTATACCTAAAATTTTCATTAAACTACACCTTCAATTCCATCAAGCAGGCGTCTTTACCGCGGTAATATCCGCGGCGGACACCGGTTTTTACAAACCCCATAGAAACGTAAAATTCTATTGCGCCGTAATTATCTTCTTTTACAAGCAAAAATATTTTTTCGCATTTTTGTTTTAATGCGTTTACCATATCTTTTCCGATACCCCTGCGGCGGAAATCGGGAGAAACCGCAATATTTTCTATTTCCGCTTCCCCGAAA
Organism: Clostridia bacterium; assembly: GCA_017646185.1. Taxonomy (GTDB): domain Bacteria; phylum Bacillota; class Clostridia; order Oscillospirales; family CAG-382; genus SFLA01. The sequence continues at coordinate 1,242 of JAGCNA010000183.1, read as the reverse complement.
AGCAGAGTAGCGGAAAGTATACCGCTTAAAACTCCATCGGTTTCGCAATAAAGATACACCGCAGTATCGGAAGACAGAAATTCGGATATAGCATTTTCCGACCAAGCGGTATCCAGACATTCCTTTTCCAACACCGCGGCTGCGGGTATTTTATCTTTTGTTAACGGCAGTATTATATTATTCATCGCCGATAAACTTGTCTACCACGTCTTCGGGAGCGTATACCGCTTTACGGGTGGCTCTGTCATAAAGATAACAGTTGCCTTCCTTATCCGTAGTAAATATCACTACGTAATATAAGCCGGGGTAATTTGCGCTGAGCATACGAAGCGTAAAGGTATTATCATCATCCAGCTCCAAGGGAAGCTCGGTAGCAGGCTCGTTTAAAATAGCATCGCGGATGCCGTATACCAGATCGCTATCGTCCTGAAATTCGGTGTCCTCGGGGTAGCTTATTTCGGGATCGCGGTACTTTTCTTCACAGTAAAGGGTGGTAAGATATGCGGAGCCGTAATATACGAAAGCGGCAACGGGATCGAATATATCTATGGTAAGATCGGGAAGTCCAACCGCCTTGTAAACCACACCGTCCTTATCGCACAAATATTTCGTGCTGTCCTCCCACTTTACGGAATAATACTGCACGTCTCCGTCATTGCAAAGAGGCTCTTCCTGCTGAAGAGCGTATACGGAAATAGGGTTTGAAAACATTTCGTATTCAATACCCGTTTCGGGATCGGTAAATCCGTAATCTGTCAAAGAAACCTCGTATCCTCTGAGAGGTTCCTCACCTTCGGCGCAAGCGCAGAGAGCGAGAGTTAATATAACAAGTATAAATGCAAGTATTTTTTTCATTAATAGCCTTTCTGTCCCAGACTGTCATCGTTGGTTACCCAGTCTTCTACGTTGTAAATGGAATATTCCGTTGCGGTCTCGCGAACGATAACACGCTTTATTCCTGCGTTTATAACCATTCTCTTGCACATCTGACAGCTTGTGGTTCCGCCGATAGATTCGCCGGTTTTAGGATCGGTGCAAGCGAGATAAAGATCCGCATCCAGCATTTCCTCGCGGGAGGCGGCGATTATAGCGTTTGCCTCTGCGTGTACGGAACGGCAAAGCTCGTATCTTTCCCCTCTGGGAATAGCCATTTCCTCACGAAGGCAGGTGCCTCTGTCACAGCAGTTTTGTCTTCCGCGGGGTGCGCCCGCATAGCCGGTGGAAACGATACTGTCGTTTTTA
>JAGCNA010000182.1 GCA_017646185.1 Clostridia bacterium | reverse complement strand
TTATGAAAACTACTTCGGTCGTTTTTCCGATGAGCGCAGATGCAAATACATAACCCCTATGGTTTTGGAAAACTACGTAACCTATGAGTTTGGCGATTACAAGGTAACTCCTATCCGTGCAAACCACACACGGGACGAAAACAATGCCTGCTGTTATATTATAGAAGAAGGCGGCAAAACCTTGCTGTATCTCCACGATACGGGACTTTTGTATGACGACGTTTGGGAATATCTCGAAAAAAGCAAGATAAAAGCAGATTTTGTTTCCCTTGACTGTACCTTCGTTACCCTGCCCGGCTCCGGCGGACATCTGGGACTTGACACCTGCAAGATAACCGCCGATATGATGAGAGAAAAAGGTATTGCGGACGAAAACACCGTGTTCTGCGTTAATCATTTTTCCCACAACGGCGGAGCTATATACGATGAGCTTGTGCCCATTGCGGCAAAGGACGGATTTTTAACCTCCTACGACGGAATGGAAGTAGATATTTAATATAATTTAAGACCACCGGCTACACCGGTGGTCTTTATTTCTATGCAGTTAAGGTTATATAGTTTTCGATAGCGGTGGTAACGGAATTTCCACTCCACTGGATCATAGTAACAATGTAAATTACCAGTCCCACGGCGCCAAAAATAATTGCTAACTTAAGAGGAGGCTTGGGGATCTTTACTCTTAAAACGTACATCATAGCAACCAGCAGGTAAACAAATCTGAACGCCCACGCCATTGCGGAGGGAGAAACTCCGATTGCCAGCAGCATCATAAGAAATACTGTAGAAAAGCAGGAAAACGGGATAGGCACACCTACAAAGGATTTGGAAGAAAGGTCTGCTTTTTCCATAGTAAGAGTATTGAAATATGCAAGTCTGGTGGCGGAAGCTATAAAGAACAAGAGGTAAACTATAATATCAAAAAAGGTATCGTAGCCGAGAAACCATGCGATCACGCAAGGAGTAACACCAAAGCTGACCATATCGCAAAGGCTATCCAGCTGAACGCCGTAAACCTTGGCACGATCCGTTCTGCCGGGAGTACGGCGAGCCGCTGTTCCGTCTGTCATATCGCAGACGCCTGCCAGCAAAAAGAAGGTAAGAGCAAGGCAATAATTATGATTTGCCGCAGAAAACATAGCAATGGCGGCAGAGCATAATCCTCCGAGTGTTATTAAGTTTGCAAGGTTAATAAAACCTATAAACATTTTTACACCTCTAATAAGTAGTTTTTTGTTTAAGCTCCGTGTAAATGCGCACAAAGCTTTCGTGCCGTGATTTCGGTATTGTTCCCTGCTCTACCTGATGTAGGACGGCACAGCCCTCCTCCACGGTATGGGCACAATCCCTCCATCTGCAATCACAGGTAAAGGGCAGCATTTCGGGGAACGCATCTATTACCTTTTTGTGGTCGGTAACACCGCAGGCAAAAAAATCCAGCATAGTAAATCCCGGTGTATCTGCCAGACGGATATCCCCTTCCAATAAAAACAGCTGGGAAACACGGGTGGTGTTTTTTCCCCGCATAAGTCTTTCGGAAAGCTCGCCTGTTTCGGCGGAAAGAGACGGACACAATGCGTTGAGCAAGCTGGATTTGCCTGCACCGGAGGGGCCTGCAAACACAGCGGTCTTTCCCTTAAGCTCTTCCCGGAGAGCATCTACGCCAACTCCGTTTACAGCCTGCACGCAAAACACCTTAATGGGAGTTTTTTCGTATATATCCGTAAGGAACTTGGGAGATTTAATATCTGTTTTGTTTATTACCAGCACAACTTCCGCACCTGCAAGGGTTGCTATGGCGCAAAGGGAATCCAGATAATATATATCGGGATCCGGCGAAGCGGCGGCGGTAACGATAACGAATACGTCTATATTTGCCACGGGAGGACGCACAAAAGCGTTCTTCCGCGGCAATATTTCTGTTATAAATCCCGTACCGTCATCATTTACGGTAAACTCCACGTTATCTCCGGGGGAAAGGCGCGTATCGCTTTTGCGCAAACGGCTTCCCGCACGGCATTGAATTTCTTTTTCTCCGTCAAAAAGGGTGTAAAGCCCCTTCTGACCTTTAAGCAATAATCCGGTAGGCAATGTTATTCCTCCGTATCAGATACGTCTTCGCCGTTATCATCAGGGCCCACGCATATAATAAGGTCTACCTTATCACCATCGTTTACGGGCAAGCCGTATTCTATGCTCTGACCGCAAACAGTACCGGGCTCGTATTCATCGGAATATATCTCGGTTATACGGTTGGGTACAAGACCTATAGCGATAAGGAATTCTTCTGCTTCTTCCTGAGATAATCCGAACAGATCCGGCATATCGCCCTTATTGTATTCACTTCCGTTTGAAGCGCCGGAAATAGTGATATCTATCCGGGTAAAGGGTTCAAGTCCCTCTTTATCCGGCTTTATGCTTTGATAGGTGATCCTATTGGTAAACTCACCGTCGTATTCATAGGTTACCTCACCCAACGCAAGATTCGCTCTTTCCAAGGCTACGCGGGCTTCTATAAGTGTCATACCCACAAGGTTGGGAACGGGCTGAGTAGTGGTGTAGTCCTTACCCATAGAAACGAACACCTTTACGGTACTGCCTGCGCTTACAAGAGTGCCGAATTCCGGTTCAGTGCCCACCACCTGATTTGCAAAGCCGAATTCATCGTATACCGCTTCTTTTTCCACCTTAAAGCCCATTTCCATAAGCTTTATTTCCGCTTCTTTGTAGGTATATCCGCGGATATAGGGTACAGCAACGTCATCGGGCACTACGTTTATCTTTATGGAATCTATTTCAAAGAATATCTGTCCATCTGGCAGCTTGCCGATATGATGGGCAACGGGGTCTTGCTCGATAATTTCTCCGTTTCCGTAGCCGGATTTATATACCTTTATAACCTCCAGCACCTTGAACTTAACGCCGGAGCTATCGAAATTACCGTTTATAAGCTTATCCGAAAGCTCATCCGACCAAGTCTGTCCCACCAATTTGGGAACGACAACTTCGTTTCCGGTAGCGGGTCCGGTGGTAAGCTCCAAAGCATAAATGGCGTAATACACACCGCAGGCTGCACAAACCAAAAGGAATGACAAAGCGATTGCGGCAACTACGGGAAGCATTGAACGGCTTTCACGAACAGAACGCTTTTTCTTTTTGCGTTTTTTAACGTAGCGTTTTTTGGTGCTTCCTCCGCCTGCTCCGGCTTTTCTGCCGGATACGTCATCATACTCCAGTTCGGAGGTTGCGATAGAATCTATGGGAACCACGTTATAAGGCAACGCTTCGCCCACGGGGTAATCGTTACCCAAAGCAAAGGTAACTGTGGGGTTGCGGAGCACCATATCGATGGCTTTTATCATGCTGTGAGCAGATGCAAAACGGTTTGAAGGGTCCTTTTCCATTGCCTTGCGGATGATCTGCGCCACACCGAAGGGAATTTCGGAATTTATATCGCAGGGGTTGCCCGGCTCTTCGTTGATCTGCATCATTGCGATCTCTATAAGATTTTCCGCAGTAAAGGGTAAAACGCCCGTAACCATTTCGTAAAGCATAATGCCTACGGAATATATATCCGAAGCGAAGGTGGTTTCCTTGCTGGAAGCCTGCTCGGGGCTGATATAGTATACGGTGCCGATAGCCCTCTCTTTGTCTGCATTAAGGTTTTCGTGAGGTGTCTTTGCGATACCGAAGTCCGTAACCTTTATTTCACCGTTTTTCTGCAGAATAATATTCTGGGGCTTTATATCTCTGTGTATAACGTCCTTGCTGTGAGCGTGCTCCAATGCTTTGAGTATCTGCACGGTATACAGACACGCCTCTTTCCAGGAAAGCACGCCTTTTTTATCCAGATATTCCTTTAAGGTGATACCGTCAAGATATTCCATAACGATATACTTCATATCGGGATAGATGGCAACGTCGTAAATACTTACGAGATTTTTATGGGAAAGCATAGCCACAGCCTTGGATTCGTTTATGAATCTGGATTCTGCCTGCTTATCTCCGTTATATTCATCGTTGAGTATCTTTATGGCAACCGTGCGGTCCATAAGCAGGTCCTCCGCCTTTAAAACGAAAGCCATTCCGCCTACGCCCAACAACTCGATAATCTTATATCTGCCGTCCAGCACCTTGCCCACAAAGCCTTGATATTTATTATTCATCAGATTTCTCCTTTCCGATGAGAACAGCGGTTATATTATCCGTACCGCCTTTTTTGTTTGCCAGATCTATAAGCATTTTTACCCGTTTTTCATCGGTGATCTTACGTCCCCAACGGGATTTTGTATATATTATCTCTTCCATATCACGGCGGGAAACGAAATTTGAAAGCCCATCGGAGCACAGAAGAATATAATCGAATTCAATGTTGAAAAACATATCCGGCTCTACCATGTCGTCTACACCCAAAGCACGTAAGATTATGTTTTTCTTGGGATGCAAAAGGGCTTCTTTTTCGCTTAAAGCGCCGTTATCCACCAACATCTGCACCAATGAATGGTCTTTGGTTATTTGTATTGCCATACGGTTGCTGACGGTATACAAACGGCTGTCTCCCACGTTTACCGCAACGTTTATTGCGGGGCAGGAAAAGAATGCCACCAGCGTTGTGCCCATACCGTAACATTCGTTATCCGTCTGCGCTTTTGCGTACACCGCTTTGTTTGCGCAAACCACCGAAAGACGCAGTATCTTTATTATATCCTCACGGGTGATGGTATATAAGTTTACACCCTTTAAAGAGGCTGAAAGAGTTTCCTGATATATCTCGCAGGCGAGACGGCTGGCAACATTACCGCCTGCGGCGCCGCCCATTCCATCGCAAATGACGGCGGAAACGTAATCTCTTCCGTTGTATATGAGAAAATAATCCTGATTATTCTTTCTTTTCTTACCTACATCGGTATTGCCGCAAATGCGCAAGATACATCACTCCTCTCTATGCTCCGCGCGGAGCTGTCCGCAGGAAGCATTTATATCTCCGCCCAGCTTACGGCGGACTGTGGTGTTTATTTTATATGAATTAAGTATTTCCGTAAAACGTGCCACCTGCTCACGGGTGCTCTTTTTGTATCCCCGTTCCTTTACCTCGTTTACGGGAATAAGGTTTACGTGGCAAAGCATACCGGAAAGCACTTTTCCAAGCTGGTGTGCATCCTTTTCCGAATCGTTCACTCCCGAAATAAGAGCGTATTCAAAGGATATACGGCGGTTGGTTACGTCTATATAACGCTTGCAGGCGTCTATAAGCGTTTCGTATGCAAACTTTCTTGCAACGGGCATAGTCTGTCTGCGTATATCATCGTTGGGGGCGTGAAGGGATACGGAAAGGGTTATCTGCAGTTTTTCCTGCGCCAGCATATCTATTTTATCTACCAACCCGCAGGTGGAAAGAGAGATATGTCTGTGAGAGATATTGAGCCCATCCGGATGGTGGACAAGACGCAAAAACTGCAAAACGTTATGGTAATTATCCAAAGGCTCGCCAATGCCCATAAGCACTATGCCCTTTACCTTTTCCCCAGTATCACGCATAGCCGCCATTACCTGCTCCAGCATTTCACCGGGGGTAAGATGTCTGCGGAAGCCGTTTATATGGGAAGCGCAAAAGGTACAGCCCATTCTGCAGCCCGCCTGAGTGGATATGCAGACGGTGTTTCCGTATTTATAACGCATAAATACGGTTTCTATCTTCTCTCCGTCGGCAAGTTCGAAAAGATATTTTACCGTGCCGTCAATTTTCGACACC
>JAGCNA010000181.1 GCA_017646185.1 Clostridia bacterium | reverse complement strand
ATAATAAACCACTCGCAAAAAGGAATAAGATTATCTATACTGTTGAAGGGTATCATAATAACTTCGTTTCCGAATATAGAAACTTTCAATGCTATCTGATACCATAATATCTGTATAAACCAATACATGGAAAGCAGTGTGTATGGCTTTTTCTTAAAAAAATTGTATAACTTCATAGTGTTTACTCCTTGTAAGGTGTTATTATAACTCCGTTTTTTTCAAAAATCAATATGCGGTTGACAAATTCCATCCTTTGGTGTAAAATACACAAAGCACGCCTCCGTAGTTAAATGGATATAACAAGCCCCTCCTAAGGGCTAGTTATGGGTTCGATTCCCGTCGGGGGTGCCAGAAAAAAGCACTTGCGTAAGCAAGTGCTTTTTTCAACTAAGTGCGCCTTTTGGCGCGTGAAGTTTGCTTCGCAAGTGAAGTTGTCCTGCGGACAGTGAAGTTTCTGCGGAAGTGAGTGGCGCACTTAACTTCACTTTGTGCGACAGCACAAAACTTCACTATGCCGTAGGCATAACATCGCTTTGGCGTAGCCAAAACTTCACTATATACTCAAAAAATCCGAGTCAACAGACTCGGATTTTCATTTTACTCTATATAGCTCTTCGCTGTTTCAATATCCTTTTTTACCTGTGCGGCAAGCAATTCCACCGAATCGAATTTTCTTTCTCCGCGAATAAAGCGCAAAAACTCTATCTTTATTTCTTTTCCGTAAATGTCTTCACCGAAATCAAAAATAAAGTTTTCCGCACGGCGTATTTTTTCATCCACCGTGGGATTAGTGCCGATATTGGTGATACCGTAAAGGGATTTTTCCTCAAAAGAGGTTACGGTAAGATACACTCCGTCCTTGGGAAACACCTTGTTTTCGGGGATATGAACGTTTGCCGTGGGGAACCCCAAGGTTCTGCCCAGCTTTTTTCCGTTTGTTACAGTGCCGCTTATACTGTACGGTCTTCCCAAAAGTCTGCTCGCTTTTTCGGGAAAGCCGTTTTCTATATATTCCCGAATTCTGGTGGAGCTTACCGTTTCGCCGTCAACGCTTATTTCTGCGGATATTTCCACGGAAATATCCTGCTTTTCACAAAGCTGTTTCAGCTCCTCCGGTGTGCCTTTGCCACCGGCGCCAAAGCTATAGTTAAATCCGCAAAACACCTTTTGTGCGTTAAGATTTTCTTTAAGCACGGTGTTTACAAACTTATCTTTTGTAAGTCCTTTTACATCCTCCGAAAAGGGGAATGCTATAAGTATATCCACTCCCAGCGCCTCAAAAAGCGCTTTTCGCTCATCGTTGTCGGTAATGGAAAGAGAAGCCTTTTTGGGAGAATTAAGGAATGTCCATACAACAGCGGGAATATTATTTTCACGGCTGTATTTCACCGCGTTTTCTATAACCGCCTTGTGCCCAACGTGCACTCCGTCAAAGAAGCCCAAAGCCACGGCGGTTTTGCCTGTTATTTGCACAAACGGCTCGGTAAATACTATCATTCCGTAACCTCCTTTCAAAATAGGTTCAGACCATTATAATCGCTTGGGTTACAAATGTCAATTATAAAGAAAATATAAATGAAAATTATGTGTTAAATTATTACGAAAAACCACCTATCTTGTTGACTTTTGGCGTTTTGAGTTGTATACTGTTATGACTAATATTAATAAATAGGAGGGATCTTTTTGCTTTTACCCGCCTTTACCGAACTTAAAAGAAACCTTAAAAAGGATTTTTCTTCTCTCCCCGTCATAAAGCTGGGCATTATCGGCGATTGCGCCACCCAGCATATCGCAGTTGCTCTTCGCGGCTGGGGGTATGAGAAAGGTATTAATTTCGATATTTTCGATTCCGATTACAACCAGATAGATGCACAGACTATGGACCCCGCCTCCGAGCTGTATTCCCACGGCTGTGCTTACGTTGCCGTTATTAACTGCACGGATAAATTGTTTATGCGCTTTTGCGAAACTCCTCTGGATAGCCGCAAAAATTTTGCCGAGACCGTGTGTGAATCCATTACCGCCGCTTGGAGCAGGATTTCCGCAAACAGCAAATCCCGTATAATTCAGTTTAATTTTCCCGTGTGGGATGACAGAATATTCGGTGATTTCGGCGCAAAAACAGTAGATTCCTTTGCGTACCAGACAAGAAAGCTTAATTTCCTGCTTGCCGAAAAAAGCGGTGAATACAAAAACGTATTTATTTGCGATATTGAGGGTATTCAGAGCAGAGTAGGGGAAAGCGCATTGCGGGACAACAAGATGTTCTGTATTGCCAAAATGCCCTTCCGCACCGATATCCTTCCCGTTAT
>JAGCNA010000180.1 GCA_017646185.1 Clostridia bacterium | reverse complement strand
GCAAAGCGCCGCGCTCATTATAAACATTATACCGGCGAAGAATGGGGCAATTCTCTTAATTACCATTTGTGCCTCGACAGCGGTGTCATCGGCATCGAAAAATGCGCCGAATACATAGTTTCCGTAATGAAAGATGAATAAAAACCAAAACCCCCGATAAAATCGGGGGTTTTACTTTTACACGATTTCGGTTACTACCAAAGCGCCGTTTTTGTAAACGAATTTTACTTCTTTTCCGGCGTAGGAAAAACCGTATTCCTTTTCCTCTTCCCGTTTATACGCAGGGCGTGGGTCATCACGCAGCGCGCCAATAAGCCCCTCCAGCTTTTCCTTTGAAAGCTTTTTGCCGATCTCATCGGGGATAATTACTTCTATGTAATAATCCTTTTTCTCTTCAGCAAAGCCGCAGACAGCCTCCGGCTTACTATCGGTAAAGGCAAGGTAGGGTTTGATATCGTATACCGGAGTTCCGCTGCACATATCCATTCCCGAAACCTGCAAAACACAGTTTTCCCGGTCAATACCTTCCAGCTTCAGGCAGGACATACCGATAGAATTCGGTCTGTAAGGGGAACGGGTGGCAAAAACGCCCATTCGTGTGTTTCCCCCAAGACGGGGCGGACGCACGGTGGGGGACCAGTCCTCTCTTTCCGCAAGGGAAAATCCCCATATCACCCAAACGTGGGAATATCCCTCCAAGCCCTTTAACGCTTCCTTTACACGGTATTCGGGCAAAAAATTAATTGTTCCTTTTATCTCCTCCACAAGTCCACCTTGCCGCGGCAATCCGAACTTGGTGGGAAAATCGTTTTTCACTCTGGCAATAATCCGCAATTCCGGACCTACAGTGCGAATTCCGATAGCAACAACGCCGTGCTCTTTTTCCTGCTCGGCGGTATAATATTCCCGCATACTGTCCGCAAGCTGTTGTGGGGTACGGCGGCGGTACTCGCCTTCGCAGCCCAGCGCAGAAAACAAATCAAAAAAGCTTTCAAACACGTTAATTTCAGTCACGGAAACCTTAACGGTATCGCCGCTATCTCTGTTGGTGAAAACGATAGTATCACCCACGGAGATTTTTTTGCGTTTTTCGTCGAATAATCTGTATTCTACTGTCTTCGTGCCGTTATATATACTTTCAAAAGGCTCGCTTGCAAGCATCATATTGTGAATCATCGATATCACCTCTTGTGAGTAGTGTAGCACAAACTTGCGTCTATTTCAATATTGACTTTTGGGTATTGTTAATGTAAAATCAATTAAAAGGCGGTGAACTTTGCAAAAATGAAGTTTTATCTTGCTTCGGCAGATATAGCACGGGTAGAAAGGCTTGAAAAAACACGTAAAACCAATTTTCGTTTTACCTCTCTTTTAAGCAGATATCTGAATCTGTTTCCCGATGGGGTTAAATACGAATATATAAAAGAGCTTATGGACGATACTTCGGCGAGCGCCGAGGAAGCCTTTTGCGCCGCGCTGACCGTACTGCTCGGCTTGGATACGGAAAACGAGGAAGACAGGCTTATAATCCGCAAATACCTTCCCAATTCCGTAAAATGCCTTGATTCCTTTTATTACTGTTCAAACCCATATTACCGCAACGTATCCTTTAACGACGTAAAGCAAAACGAGTGGGAGTTAAAGCAGCTTTCTCTTGCCCCTTACGAAGCCTTTGTGTATAACGATCCTTTGCTTTTACCCGATTACACCGAGCTTCCCAGAATAGGATTTTTCAGAGAAAAGTTTTCCTTTCCCGCAGTGCTTCAAAACGGCAGGGAATGGATGACACTTATGCCAAACGAAACCGCCACCTTGGAAAATGCGGTTAAAAATTGCTTTGGCAACGTGGTAACCTACGGCTTGGGATTGGGATATTTTCCCTATATGGCATCTGCAAAAGAAAACGTAAAAAGCGTAACTGTTGTGGAAAAGGACAAAAACGTAATAGATCTCTTTACCCAAAATATTTTGCCCCTTTTCCCGAATAAAGATAAGATAAAGGTTGTGTGTGAGGATGCTTTTTTCCACGCAAAAAAGATCCTTCCCAAAACGGATTGCGATTACGTTCTGGCGGATATATGGCACGATGCGGGGGACGGACTTCCCATGTATCTTGAATTCCGCCGTCTTGCCAAGCTGACTCCCCATATAAAATGGGAATATTGGCTTGAGGAAACGATGATCTCATATATGCGCTGGCCCTTGTTCGGCGAAATATATAAGTGTATAAAAAGCGGTGAAGATTCAACGCTTTTCAATGAAACAAATATAAACGGATTTTCGGATATTCAAAGGGTGCTGACATTTGAATATATAAAAGAAAATGCGTGTGAAATTGGAAGTTTTTTAAATATAAGGGAGGAAACTAACACATGAAAAAAAGAATTTTGGCGTTTTTGATTTCTGCGGCAACCGTAATGCCCCTTTGCTGTATAGGCGGCGGAGCGGCAGGTACAAACAAAGCGCCCACCGTTATCCCTGCTATCCGCGAATGGAACGGAGGCACGGGGGAATTCAAGCTTTCGGACACGGTTAAGATAAACGTAAAAGACGCAACCGTTTCCGATGAAAAAAAGGATATTATTACCGAATCCTTTTCCTCCTATCTGGGCGGTGATGTGGTATTTGCGGAAGAAGGTGGAGACATCTTCTTTGTAACCGATAAAAGCGACGAAGCGCTTGGCAAAGACGGATATACTATGGAGATTACCGAAAAGACCATAACCGTAAAAGCTCCTGAAGATATCGGCTTTTTGTACAGCGTGTATACTATCTTGCAGTCTGTCAAGGCGGACGGATACGTTCCCTGCGGAAAAGCAAGAGACTTTAGCTATTATCAAATACGCGGCGGTATGCTTGACGTGGGCAGAGCCTGGATTCCTCTTGATTACGTAGAGGAAATAACCAAATATTACGCATTCTTCAAGCTTAACGAGATTCATCTGCATATAAACGATAAAGGTGCGAACAACTATTCCGCTTTTCGTTTGGAAAGCGATGTTGAAGGCTTGACCGCAACCGACGGCTATTATACCAAGGACGAATACCGCGCATACCAAAAGCGTATGCTGGAATACGGTGTAGAGGTTATAACCGAAATTGATACTCCCGCACATTCCGCCTGCTTTAATAACGTAAACTCCGATTATATGCTGGATAGCGGACATCTTGATATTTCAAAGCCCGAGGTTGTTCAGTTTGTAAAAGACCTTTTTGATGAATATATGACAGGGGACGACCCCGTGTTTGTTTCCAAGAGAGTGCATATCGGTACCGACGAATACCCCGATGGATATAACGAGCTTATGCGTGCTTATACCGACGAGCTTATAGATCACGTTAATTCCCGCGGTTATATTCCTCGTTTCTGGGGCTCCTTCGGTAACAAGGGCTTTAACGGCGAAACTCCCGTTTCCTCCGAAGCGGAAGCAAACTTCTGGGCAGTAGAGCTTTCCGATTACAAGACCCTTTTCGATATGGGTTACGATATTATCAACACCTGCGGTCCCGTATTGTATATCGTTCCCGGCGGAAACTACGGCTTTGCGGATTACTATAATCTTCAGTCCCTTTATACCACTTGGTATGTAAATTATATGGGTTACGATGCCTCTACCAAGGTTGACCCCGACCACGAGCAGCTTCTGGGCGCAAACTTTGCACTTTGGAACGATCTTCACACCGAATACAGCGGATTTTCAATTTTTGATATTTTCGACCGTATCCGCGGCGCAGTTTGCTTAATGTCCGAAAAGACCTGGTGCGGCGAGCAGACTAAAGAAATAGATGCTTCCGATTTCGTTTCCCGTTATGAAAAGCTTTCTCTCTATGCGCCCGAGGGCGACCCCGGACGCCACGATTTGGAAAATATTAACGGCACCGTGCCCGAAGGCGTTAAATCCTTTGGCTGGCCCTATACCGCAAGCATTGACGTTACCGTAAATTCCCTCGGAAACGGATTTACTCTCTTCGGCGGAAGCGAAGGCGAATTTTACGTAGCAAAAGACGGCTCTATGGGCTTTAAGCGCGGCGTATACGATTTTAAATTCAAGCACAAGCTGGCAGAGGGTGAGAAGACAAATATTAAGTTGATCGCAGATAAAAGACAGACGGTGCTTGTGGTAAACGATACTTATTTCTATACACCCATTAACACCAAAAACACTTCTTTAACAAGAAGCTCCACCTTTACACTTCCTCTTGAAAAGATCGGCGAAGGACTTGACGGAAAGGTAGAAAACCTCTCTGTTGAAAGCGGAGCGGCAGATTTGTCAAGCCGTGTTATAAATGGCAATTACGCTTTCGGCAAAACCGCCACCGTTTCCGGCTTGGAGGTAGATGACGGCAGATTTACTCCCGATCTTGCGTTTGACGGAAACCTTGACACACGTGTATCGTTCTCCGCCAAAGCGGATCATCAATGGATGATAGTTGACCTTGGCTCGGTCCGTTCCATAAATAAGGTGGTAATTCAGTTCAAGGAACACATTTCGGATTACAATATTTTTGTTTCCGAAGACGGCGAAAACTATGTAGAGGTTGCCCACATACAGAAGGGCGAGGACAGAGCAAAGCAGACCGACGAGATCGATATCATACCCATTAATGCCCGTTATATAAAATATCAGCAAAATAAACGTTTTCACGTTCCCGAATGGAATGCGTATTACAGCGGAGGTATTCTGGAATTCGAAGTCTACGGCTTTAATCCCAAGGAGTATAACGAGCTTGTAAACAAGGCTTTGGATATGGCTATAGAGGGGGCACCCGCATCTCTTAAAACCGCTATGCAAAGATTAGAGAACTATCTGGACGAAGAAAAGATATACGATACCCACCTTGCGGCACTTGTGGAAGACCTGCAACAGGAAATGTCCGCTTTTGAAGCTTCAAAGGAAAACGTTTCGGATACGTCTTCTCCCGCAGATGTTTTACCCGTAAAGAAAAATAACGTAGGTCTGTGGATAGGTCTGGGCGTTGCCGCAGCCGCTGTTGCCGCAGCCGCCGCATATTTTATCTTTAAAAAGAAAAAGTAACAGTTAATTGGTGCACCGTGTTTTACGGTGCACTTCAAACATGCATTTACCCCAAAAATTGTAAGTATTAAAGCAAAAATGCAACAAAAGTGACACAACAAAAAGGACAGAGAATGTTTTTTGCAATCTCTGTCCTGATTTTTTTAATACTTTATTTTACAGGGGTACCGAATGTATCTATCTCATCGATAGCGGTATACATTACTGCGTAGTGGAATTCGGTGCCTTTTTCGCATTCAACTGCCATACGCTTTTGCAGGCTTGAGCCTTCACGTATAAAGCGGCAATCCGCACCGAAAGAACCGGTGGAGGGAAGAATGTGCATACTGCGGTTAACGGCGAGTATGTTACTGGTTTCGGGCAGTACCTTTTCAAGCTGGGGAGAGAATATCCAGGAAAATCCCGCTATTGCTTTGGGCTTGTGCTGAGGGTAAAAATCCTTGTAAAATTCCACTGCCATT
>JAGCNA010000179.1 GCA_017646185.1 Clostridia bacterium | reverse complement strand
TTGATATGCTTTGCCGCGCCGTTGGAATCAAGGAATTTACGGGAAAGATCAACGGTGGTAACGCCGTTCCATTCCATACGGAGACGGGGCTCTTCCGTAACCTCTGCAATAACGGTAGCTTCAAGGTTTTCGGTGTCTGCAAGGGAAATGAACTTTTCTACGTCCTCTGCGGCAACAACAACAGCCATTCTTTCCTGGGATTCGGAAATAGCAAGCTCTGTGCCGTCAAGTCCTTCGTATTTCTTGGGTACTGCGTTAAGATTTATCTTAAGACCTGCCGCCAATTCGCCAACGGCAACGGATACACCGCCTGCGCCGAAGTCGTTGCAACGCTTGATCATAAGAGAAGCTTCCTTGTTGCGGAACAGACGCTGTAATTTTCTTTCTTCGGGTGCGTTACCCTTCTGAACCTCTGCACCGCAAGCGGTAAGAGACTGCGCGGTGTGGGATTTGGAAGATCCGGTTGCACCGCCGCATCCGTCACGTCCGGTTCTGCCGCCGATCAGTATTACTCTGTCACCGGGGGCGGGGCATTCTCTGCGTACGTTTTCTGCGGGAGCCGCGCCCAAAACCGCGCCTATCTCCATACGCTTTGCCACGTAGCCGGGATGGTATATTTCATCTACCTGACCGGTAGCAAGACCGATCTGGTTACCGTAGGAGGAATAACCTGCAGCTGCGGTGGTAACTATCTTTCTCTGGGGAAGCTTGCCGGGGAGAGTTTCGTTAAGAGGCTTTGTGGGGTCTGCCGCACCGGTTACACGCATTGCTGCGTAAACGTAGGAACGTCCGGAAAGGGGATCGCGGATAGCACCGCCGATACAGGTAGCCGCACCGCCGAAAGGCTCGATTTCGGTAGGATGGTTATGTGTCTCGTTTTTAAAGAGAAGCAGCCAGTCCTCCATACCGTTTGCGGTTTCCACCTGCATTTTTACGGTGCAGGCGTTAATCTCTTCGCTTTCGTCAAGCTTTGTTAAAAGTCCCTTTGCCTTAAGATATCTTGCGCCGATAGTGCCGATATCCATAAGTGTTTCGGGCTTTGTTCTGCCCAGCTCCTTACGGGTGTTTTTGTAGTCCTCGTAGGAAGCGAGGATGATGGGATCATCTGTCTTTACGGAATCGATTTCGGTAAGGAAGGTGGTGTGTCTGCAGTGGTCGGACCAGTAGGTATCTATAACACGAAGCTCGGTCATAGTGGGGTCTTTTCCTTCGCTGCGGAAGTAATCACGGCAGAAGAGTATATCGTCTCCGTCCATAGCGAGACCGTATTCGCCCACCAGCTTTATTACGTCTTCATCGGACATATTGATAAAGCCTTCCAGAACGGGAACGGTGGTGGGAATTTCGTATTCGGTAACCAGCGTTTCGGGCTTGTCCATACAAGCAACGCGGCTTTCCACGGGGTTGATTACGTATTTAATAATTTCGTTTTTCTGTGCTTCGGTAATGTTGCCGTATATAGCGTATACTTTTGCGCTTCTTATAAGAGGCTTTTCGCCGCAGGACATAAGCTGAATACACTGTGCCGCACTGTCTGCACGCATATCGAACTGACCGGGCAGATATTCGGATGCGAATACGGTTTCAGCGTCCGTATAGGGGAATTCAAAGGTAACGTTATCAAGCTGAGGCTCGGAAAAAACGGCGTTAACTGCCTTTTCAAAGTTTTCCTCGCTAATATTTTCCGCATCGTAGCGGTTAAGAAGCTTTACCTCGGTAACGCTTTCTATGCCCAGAAGACCGTTAATATCCGCCTTCAGTGCATCTGCTTCAAGGGTAAGACCCTGCTTTTTTTCAACAAATAATCTGTATACCATTTATCAGACCTTCGCTTTCATTGCTCTTGCGCCTATATCCTTGCGGAAATATGCGTTTTCAAAGCCTATTTTTTGTGTTGCGGCGTAGGATTTTTCTATCGCTTCGCCAAGTGTATCGGCAACGCAGGTAACGCCCAGAACTCGTCCTCCCGCAGTAACCAGAACACCGTCTTTTATCTTTGCTCCGGCGTAATAAACTTCACCGTCTATTTCACCGTTTTGCACTATTTCAAATCCGCTTGCGTATTTTTCGGGGTATCCTTCGGATGCCTCTATAACACAGCAGGCGTGCTTTTGTGAAAACTTAACTTCGCAGTTTTCCAGAGTTCCGTTGCTTACAGCCTGCATAACCGTAAACAGATCGCTTTCCAAAAGGGGAAGAACAACCTGAGTTTCGGGATCGCCGAAACGGCAGTTGTATTCAATAACCTTGGGGCCTACGGGAGTAAGCATAAGTCCGAAGTACAGACATCCGGTAAAGGGGCATCCCTCTTTGTTCATAGCGTCGATAGTGGGAAGGAAAATTTCCTTCATACATCTGTCTGCCATTTCGGGGGTGTAATAGGGGTTGGGAGCAACCGTGCCCATACCGCCGGTGTTAAGTCCCTCGTCGTTGTCTTTTGCTCTCTTGTGGTCCATAGAGGATATCATGGGAACCACGGTTTTTCCGTCCGTAAAGGAAAGCACGCTTACCTCGGGACCGGTGAGAAACTCTTCCACAATTATATTCTTGCCGCTTTCGCCGAAACGGTTGTCCAGCATCATGGATTTAACGGCTTCTACAGCCTCTTCTCTGGTTTCGGCAATAACAACGCCTTTACCCAAAGCCAGACCGTCTGCTTTAATAACCGTGGGGATAGGGCAGGAGGAAACGTATTCCAGCGCCTTGTCCGCATCGTAAAAGCACTCTGCTTTAGCTGTGGGAATACCGTATTTGTTCATAAGATTTTTGGAAAACACCTTGCTTCCCTCAATCTGCGCAGCCGCCTTGGAGGGGCCGAAGCAGGGAATACCCTTTTCACGCAGTCTGTCGCAAGCGCCCAGAACCAGAGGGTCATCGGGTGCAACAACAGCGTAATCAATGTTATTTTCCAAAGCAAAGTTTACAATACCGTCAAGGTCCTTTGCGCCGATATTAACGCATTCTGCGTCATGCGCAATACCGCCGTTTCCGGGCAGTGCGTAAAGCTTTGTAATTTCACTGCTTTTTTTAAGTGATTTGATTATGGCGTGCTCGCGTCCGCCGCCGCCTACAACCATTACCTTCATATTATATTATTCCTCCCGTATTAATGGTGGAACAGTCTTGTTCCGGTAAAGCACATTGCCATTCCGTACTTGTTGCAGGTTTCGATAACCTGATCGTCTCTCACGCTTCCGCCGGGCTGTGCCACGTAGGAAACACCGCTTCTCTTGCCGCGCTCGATATTATCGCCAAAGGGGAAGAATGCGTCGCTTCCCAAAGAAACGCCGGTAATGGTATCCAGATATGCTCTCTGTTCTTCCTTGGTGAATACTGCGGGGCATTCGGTAAAGAACTTCTGCCACTCGCCGTCTGCAAGAATTTCATCGGGATTTTCGGAAAGATAAATATCAATACAGTTGTCTCTGTCAGGTCTGCCGATATCTGCTCTGAAGGGGAGAGAGAGGCACTTTTCGTGCTGTCTGAGGTGCCACAGATCTGCCTTGCTTCCTGCAAGACGGGTGCAGAGTATACGGGACTGCTGACCTGCGCCAACACCGATAGCCTGTCCGTCATAAGCATAGCAAACGGAGTTGGACTGGGTATATTTAAGGGTAATAAGAGCGATAACAAGGTCTCTCTTTGCGTCTTCGGAAAGGAATTTGTTTTCGGTAACGATATTGTTAAGGCATTCGGGATCTATTTTAAGATTATTTCTGCCCTGCTCAAAGGTAATACCGAACACCTGCTTCTTTTCCGCTTCCGCAGGAACGTAGTTAGGGTCGATCTTTACTATATTATAGCTTCCCTTGCGCTTGGATTTAAGAATTTCCAAAGCTTCGTCGGTGTAAGAGGGAGCGATAATACCGTCGGAAACCTCGCGCTTGATTATCATAGCGGTGGTAGCGTCGCACTCTCTGGAAAGAGCTATCCAATCGCCGAAGGAGGACTGTCTGTCAGTACCTCTTGCTCTTGCGTATGCGCAAGCGAGAGGGCTTTCGTCAAGACCTTCGATATCGTCAACGAAGAACGCCTTTTTCTGTGCATCGGAAAGAGGGTTGCCAACAGCGGCAGAGGTGGGGGAAACGTGCTTGAAAGAGGTAGCCGCAGGCATATTCAAAGCGGCGTCAAGCTCCTTTACCAACTGCCAGGAGTTAAACGCATCAAGAAAGTTTATGTAGCCGGGTCTGCCGTTAAGAATTTCAACGGGCAGGTCGGTTCCGTCTTCCATATATATTTTGGAATTCTTCTGGTTGGGGTTACAGCCGTATTTAAGTACAAATTCTTTCATATTTATCATTTACTCCTTTTTAAACTTTCAATTCGCTGTTTTCTCCGCCCACAAAATATTTGTCGATTATGGGCTGTGCCACGTCTTGTATAAATTCTTCTGTCTGGTGTACGCTTCTGCCAATATATTTTTCGGGCAGGAGCAGAGTGTTTATCTCTTCTTCCGTAAGTCCGAAAGCTTCGTCTGCGGCGATACGCTTAATAAGGTCGTTTTCTTTGCCTTCCAGTTTTACGTTTGCGGCGGCGGCGTGGGAATGAACACGCAGTCTTTCGTGTAATTCCTGTCTGTCGCCCCCTGCTTCAACGGCGCGCATCATAATATTCTCTGTTGCCATAAAGGGAAGCTTTTCCATTACACGGCGGTTTATAACCTTATCGTAAACCACCATACCGGAGGTTACGTTAATATAAATATTGAGTATTGCGTCTATTGCGAGGAATGCTTCGGAGGTGGAAATACGTCTGTTTGCGGAATCGTCCAAGGTGCGCTCAAACCACTGCGTACCTGCGGTGAAAGCGGGGTTAAGAGAATCCGTAATAACGTATCTCGCCAAAGCGGATATACGCTCGCATCTCATGGGATTACGCTTGTAAGGCATTGCGGAGGAACCAACCTGATTCTTTCCGAAAGGCTCTTCTATCTCCTCAAAGGACTGAAGCAATCTCATATCGTTGGAGAACTTGTATGCGCTCTGGGCAAAGCCGGAAAGCACGGAAAGAAAATATGCGTCTACTTTTCTGGAATAGGTCTGTCCGGAAACAGCCACAACTCCGTCAAATCCGTAATCTGCG
>JAGCNA010000178.1 GCA_017646185.1 Clostridia bacterium | reverse complement strand
GCGTAGTTGTATCCCTCTTCAAAGGAATAAATAAAAACGTCAACAAGAGGATACACCAAAAATACGCCCAAAAACAAAACCGCAGGCAGTAAATACAGCCACGCTTTAAAGCTTTTGTTCTCCATACGTTTCTCCTTTCTTTATACAGATGCCGAGGTGAATATATACAAAACAAATTATAACACAAGCATACCGGAAATTCAATATAATAATGTTTTTGTATACTTAAAACTTAATGTTCGCCGCACCATATCCATATGTCGGTCATGTGCAAGGTTTACAACAACGTATCAGGAAAAAACAAAATCAGATGAGCGTTAAACCCATCTGATTTTTTATTATTTCTTATCAAAAGCGGTTGTTCCGTCTTTTCACCCTCGCAGTATATTTTCAAATCATCGGGTGTACGGAGTATATTTGTCATATTTCAATACCTTTATGTCAGCAAAAACAGACTATAAAAAAGGTGTTTTCATTGGTGTAGAACGACCAGATGTAATAATAGCCTTCCCCATTGTTTTTCAGCATGCATTCGTAAAGCACGTCGCTCAGGGCACTCCAATCTACCGTTTGGTTCAAAAGCAGGGTGTGAAATTCGGTTTCGCCCTTAAGCCAGCCGTTTACAATATCCTCTGACATTGCCTCCAGGGATTCATAGGCTTCACCCTCGGTATAGTAATAATAATTTTGATCGCTGATCTCAGCTATGGGATTATATTCCCACACTTCAAGCCAATCGTATTCATCACACATATCCGCACCTGCGTTGAAAAGGCGGTAATTAGTCTTGTACTCGTTTCCGTAAGATGCGTCATCAAAGGTAACGTCTACGATGTACCATTCATCATCAAGGCAAATGGTGTTGGTCATATGTCCCTCTCCGCTGAAATCGGTAACACACATTCTGCCAACCTTGAATCCCGCAATAGTCGCCAGCAGGTAAAAAGAATCGGTATACCCCTGACAGTTGGCGTATTTATCCAACAGTCCGCCCACGGCTGTAAGGTGTCTTGGCGGATCGGAAGGATCGGGCACATCAACGGAGGGATTGTAATAGGTTATGGTTTCGGCAAGATAATCGTGAAGATATATTTCCAGTTCGTAATCCCCGTCGGTCTCCTTTTTTGCGGCTTCTACAATTTTTACAGCCTCGTTTAACGCCTGCTTTTCGTCGTCGTTAAGGAATGACGTGTTTCCGCTGAAATATGCATCCGCTATCCTATCTCCGGGGAATTCGGTTATTTCAAGGGTATAATGATTTCCCGTGTATTCGTATTGTATATAAAATGCGGCGAGCATACGGGCGATAAGCTGTGCGTCGAATTTCTCGGTACCCAGATATTCAAAGCGTATCTCCAATTCATCCCGCTCTTTCTTTTCGTTAAGATAATCTCTTAATTCAATAAGGCTGTATATTGTCCGCTCTTCTTCGGGCACATCTTCCTCTTGGGAAATCTCGTCTTCTGCGGATATCTCGTCTTTTTGGGGAACGGATATCTCATCTTCCTCTTGGGGAATCTCGTCTTTTTTGGGAACGGATATCTCATCTTCCTCACTTACCGCAGGAAAATCCTCTCCAATACCTTGGGTATTGTCGCATTCCGGCGTAACGTCCGTGTCCGGGTACAACGCTTCGTAAAGGGTATACGGGAAAAGGCAGGATGATGTAAGCAAAGCCGTTATAACGATAAAAGCGGTAATGATTACCTTGCGTTTTTTCATAATTCTTTTCTTTCTCCGTTTTTGCCCGGCGGCAAATTTGTTCTGCGTTTATTATATCGTATACACCCCCTCTTGTCAAGCGGCGTATAAATGAAATAAGGGCTGAATATCAGCCCTTTTTGTTTGTTTGCATTTTTATTTCTTGTCAAAAGCGGGGTTATATGCGTAAAAGTTTTTGTAATCCAGTGCGTCCTGAACTATGCGCATACCGTCGCCGAAGCGCTGGAAATGGACGATCTCGCGTTCGCGGAGGAAGCGGATAGGGTCGGCAACGTCTCTGTCATCGCAAAAGCGCAGGATGTTGTCGTAGGTGAGTCTCGCTTTTTGCTCTGCCGCCAAGTCTTCGGAAAGATCGGCAATGGGGTCGCCGGTGGACTGGGTGTATGCGGCGGTGAAGGGCTCACCGCTGGCGGAAACGGGGTAGATACCCGTGGTGTGGTCCACGAAATAGGGGGCAAATCCGCCTTCCTTGATCTGCTCGGGAGTAAGATTGCGGGTTAATTGGTGTATTATCGCCGAAACGATCTCTTGGTGCGCCAATTCCTCCGTGCCCACGTCCGTGAGTATTCCTATTACCTCACTGTAAGGCATGCTGTAACGCTGGAACAAATATCTGGTGGATGCTCCCATTTCCCCATCGGGACCGCCAAGCTGTGTCATTATAAGCTTTGCAAGGGCGGGGTTGGGATTTTTAATATTTACAGGGTACTGTAATTTTTTCTCGTATATCCACATATATTACACCTCGTTCTGCCAGGGCCAGGGCTCATCTACCCAGGTCCAACGGTCGCACTTTACGTCGCGGTGGGTGGCAGGACCTACCTGAGTCTGGTAATCCTTTTTTGCCTCTTCCCGCATGGAAATAAGTTTTTTGTAGTAATCCAATGCCTGTTTGTTTTCGGGATGTCCGTCCAGATACAAAGCAGTTTCCCAGATAGCGAAATCTATCTGCTGCATCCGTTTCAATACGTCTTTGTTTATGCGTGTCATCATCTT
>JAGCNA010000018.1 GCA_017646185.1 Clostridia bacterium | reverse complement strand
TTCCAACTTTGAGGAATGGCGCCTTTCGAACCCCGCCCTGCCTTTGGAGGAGTTCCCCTTTACTCCCAAGAAAATGAGCATTTCCGGCTGTCTTTTCAGCTTTGAAAAGCTTAACGACGTTTCCAAAAACGTAATTTCCGCTCTTACCGCTTCTGAAACGGTGGATGCGGTTGTTGCTTGGGCAAAGGAATACGACCCCGAATTTGCAAGTACTCTTGAAGAAGACCGCGCTTATGCAGAAAGTATATTCGCTATCGGCAGAGGCGGCAGCAAGCCCAGAAAGGACCTTACCACTTGGGCGGATGCAAAGCCTTACGTTTCCTTCTTCTATGATAAATATTTTGAATATACCGATACTCTTTCCGCTTGCCCCGATGATGTGAAGGCGGTTTTGGACGGTTTCCTTTCCGTTTGGCAGGAAAGCGATGACCAGACTGCGTGGTTCGATAAGATTAAAGCGGTCGGCGAAAAGTGTGGTTATTGCCCCAATATGAAGGAATACAAAAAAGATCCCTCCGGCTGGAAGGGAAGTGTAGGCGACGTAAGCGCATTCCTCCGCGTTGCGGTTACGGGCAGAATGGTTTCTCCCGACCTGTATACGGTTATGACCATACTGGGCGCAGAAAAGGTTGCCGCCAGAATAAATGCATTTAAGGAGACTCTGTAAAATGGAAGAAAAAAACAGCAATTTCCTATACGATATTATAAGCTCCGACCTTGCGGAGGGCAGAGAGGACCACGTCCACACCCGTTTTCCGCCGGAGCCCAACGGTTATCTTCATATCGGCTCTCTTAAGGCTATATGGATAAACGCTACCGCCGCAAAGAATTTCGACGGTAAATTCAACCTCCGTTATGACGATACCAACCCCGGAAAAGAAGACGTAGAGTACGTTGACAGTATTTATAACGATATCAGCTGGCTGGGCTTCGAGCCTACGGGCGGCGTATTTTACGGAAGCGATTATTTCGGAAAATGCTATGAATACGCAGTTAAGCTTATCAAAGAGGGCAAAGCCTATGTGTGCGATCTCACCGCAGATGAAATGACCGCATACCGCGGTACCCTTACCGAGCCGGGCAAGGAATCTCCTTGGCGTAACCGTCCCGTTGAGGAAAATCTGGAGCTGTTTGAGCGTATGAAGAACGGTGAATTTCCCGATGGCGCAAAGACTCTCCGTGCAAAAATAGATATGGCTTCTCCCAATCTGGTTATGCGTGACCCTGCTATTTTCCGTATCCGCCACATGTCCCACCACAGACAGGGGGATGCTTGGTGCATATATCCTCTTTACGATTTCGCTCATCCTATTCAGGATGCGCTGGAGGGTATTACCCATTCCATGTGCTCTATCGAATTTACCAACAACCGTCCTCTTTACGATTGGGTTGTGGATAATATTGATTTCGAGCACAAGCCCCATCAGTATGAATTCGCACGCCTTAACGTTACCCACACGGTAATGAGCAAGCGTTATCTCCGTGCGTTGGTGGAAAACGGCATTGCCGACGGATGGGACGACCCCCGTCTGCCCACCCTTTGCGGTCTCCGCAGAAGAGGATATACTCCTTCCGCGCTCATCGATTTCGTTTCCCGCGCAGGCGTTTCCCGCGCGTACAGTATCGTGGATTACGATCTGCTTGAGCATTGCATACGTGAAGAGCTTAATAAAACCGCCCTTCGCCGTGTTGCCGTGCTTGACCCCGTTAAGGTTACCGTAACCAATTATCCCGAAGATAAAAAGGAATACTTCTCTCTGCCCAACAACCCCTCCGATCCCGAAGCGGGCAAGCGTGAGGTTCCCTTTACCAAGTGTCTTTATATCGACCGTGATGACGTTTCTCTTGATCCTCCCCCCAAGTATTTCCGTATGAAGAAGGGCGGGGAAGTCCGTCTTATGGGCTCGTATATCGTTAAGTGCGAGGATATTTTGACCGATGAAAACGGCGTTATTACCGAAGTTCTCTGCACCGCCGACCTTGAAACGGGATGCGGTATGCCCGCAGACGGCAGAAAGATAAAGGGAACCATTCATTGGCTTTCCGCCGCAGACGCTGTAAAGGCAAAGGTCGCTCTTTACGATAAGCTGTTCACCGAAGCGGATATGACAAAGGTTCCTTCCTCCGAATACGATAACTACCTTAACCCCGAATCCGTTAAGCATATCGATGCTTATCTGGAGCCTTCCTTGGCAGAGGCGCAGGACGGCGAACGCTTCCAGTTTGTCCGCACCGGCTATTTCTGCAAGGATACAAAGCATGAGAATACGTTCAACAGAATAGTAGTTCTTAAAGACTCCAAACCTTTTTAGGACGTCCTC
>JAGCNA010000177.1 GCA_017646185.1 Clostridia bacterium | reverse complement strand
TGGAAACGGACCGCCGTCATCTTAAAAGACGTATAGCCGCTTTGCAGGAGGAGATCGACGCCGTGGAAAAGGTGCGTGCCACCAAACGTGCCTCCCGTGAAAGATCGGGAATTCCCACTGCCGCAATAGTGGGATACACCAACGCAGGCAAATCCACCCTTTTAAACCGTCTTACAGATGCGGGCATTCTGGCAGAGGACAAGCTTTTTGCTACCCTCGACCCTACCACCCGCCGTCTTACTTTGCCCGATGGCAACGAGGTTTTGTTAACAGATACCGTTGGATTTATCGACCGTCTGCCCACCCATCTTGTAAAAGCATTCCGTTCCACCTTGGAGGAATTGGGGTATGCGGATATTATTATCGTTCTTACGGATTGTTCCGAATGTGATGAGGAGCGCCGCCGTAAAAACGAGGTTACCTTTAAGCTTATAGATGATCTGGGAGCAAAGGGCAAACCCATATTGCAGGTATACAATAAATGCGATATGGCGGTGGATACGGAATTTATTCCCAAGGAAGCGGTGTGCATTTCCGCCGCCACGGGAGAAGGTATAGATGCTTTGCTTGAAAAGGTAAGCGAGCTTGTACGGGAGGGCAAACGAATTTTGCGTATGCTGTTCCCTTACGATAAACAATCGGAGGCATCCTCCGTGCACCGCTTTGCACGGGTTATAAGCACGGAATATCTGGATAACGGCGTGCTTGTTACTGCCGAATGCGATGCAAAAGCGGCAGGTAAGTTTGCCGCATTTATAGAAAAGGACTAAAGGAGAACGGGTTTTGGAAAAAACGTCTGAGCAGTACAGTAAATATCTTAATATATTAAAAGAAGAATTACGACCTGCCATGGGTTGTACAGAACCCGTGTCCTTGGCGTATGCCGCCGCCCTTGCAAGGGACGCTTTGGGCGAAATTCCCGAAAAGGTATCTTTGAAGGTAAGCGGTAATATAATTAAAAACGTAAAAAGCGTGGTTATTCCCAATACGGACGGGCTTCACGGTATTCCCGCCGCCGTTGCCGCAGGAATTATTGCAGGCAGAGCGGAAAAATGTCTTGAAACTCTGGGCTCTGTTACGGATAAACAAAAGAAGGATATCCGTGTATTTTTGGAAACAGCGGAAATTTCTCTTTCTCCCGCAGATGACGGATTGGCGTTTGATATCGATATAACCGTCTGTAAGGGCGATAACAGCGCCCGTGTGCGAATTGTAAACAACCATACCAACGTAGTGCACAGATCCCGAAACGGCTTTGTGGAATCGGATGTGCCCTTTACAGACCATTCCGAAGACAGCTTAACGGATAAATCCTGCCTTAACATTGATGATATCGTCGCTTTTGCGGATATCGTGGATATAGAGGAGCTTAAAGAAACCGTTGGAAAACAAATAGAATATAATATGGCTATTGCCGAAGAGGGCATACGTAACGATTGGGGCGCAAATATCGGCAAGGTTATTTTGCGCAGACAGGGCACGGGCGTGGAAAAACGCGCTTGTGCTTATGCCGCCGCGGGAAGCGATGCCCGTATGAGCGGCTGTGAAAAACCGGTGTATATTATTTCGGGAAGCGGAAACCAAGGTATAACCGCCTCCGTTCCCGTGGCTGTGTATGCGCAGGAGATAGGGGCGGACGAAGAAACTCTCCTTCGCGCCGTTGCGGTGTCCGACCTTGTTACTATCCACCAAAAAGCCGGTATCGGCAGACTTTCCGCTTTTTGCGGCGCAATAAGTGCGGGCTGCGGTGCGGGTGCAGGGGTGGCATATCTTAACGGAGGCAAAACCCACGCTGTTGCACATACGGTAGTAAACGCTATTGCCATTCTTTCCGGCACCATTTGCGATGGTGCCAAGCCATCCTGCGCGGCAAAGATCGCCTCTGCTGTTGACGCGGGCCTTTTGGGGTACGATATGTATATGGAGCATCAGCAGTTTTACGGGGGTGACGGTATCGTCACCAAAGGGGCGGATAAAACCGTTATAAACGTGGGACGTCTTGCCCGTGAGGGTATGAAGGAAACCGATAACACCATACTTAAAATAATGTTGGGCGAATAGTAAAAGCGATTTTCTTGACATACCACCAAAAAGGTGATATAATCGCTGTAATGTTTGATTAAAAGAGGCGTTTTTTATGAACAAGGTATATATCCCCGAAGGGTACTCTCCCGCTTTGGGCAGTTACGATACCCAGCGGGCAATAGAATTTATAAAAGATAATTTTCAAAAATCCCTTTCGGAAAATCTTTCCTTAAAGCGTGTTTCCGCACCGCTTTTTGTTACGGCACAGTCCGGTCTTAACGATAACCTTTCCGGCAAGGAGCGCCCCGTTTCCTTTGATATCCCCGCAGTTGAAGGGGAGGGACAGGTGGTTCATTCCCTTGCAAAATGGAAGCGTCTTGCGTTAAAGAGATACGGCTTTGTTATGCACAGAGGTCTGTTTACGGATATGAACGCTATCCGCCGCGACGAGGAACTGGATAACCTCCATTCCATTTACGTTGACCAATGGGACTGGGAAAAGATTATTTCCGCCGATGACCGCACCACGGAATACCTTTACAAAACGGTAGAAAGCATAGTTTCCGCTATCTGCGATACTTGCGATAAATTAAAGCAAAAATACCCTGTTTTAAAAACCGACCTTTCCCGCAAGGTTGCTTTTGTAACCTCCGAGGAATTGGAAGAAATGTATCCCGCCCTTACTCCCGATGAAAGAGAACACGAATATACCCGCATACACCGCACGGTGTTTGTTTCCCGTATCGGTGCGCCTCTCAAAAACGGTAAACCCCACGGTATGCGTGCGCCCGACTATGACGATTGGTCTTTAAACGGCGATATTCTTTTCTGGCACGATGCATTGGACACCCATATAGAGATATCTTCTATGGGCATACGAGTTGACCCCGATTCTCTGGATAAACAGCTTTCTTTTTCCGGCTGTGATGACAGACGCGCGCTTCCCTTCCACAGTATGCTGCTGAACGGCGAACTGCCCCTCACCATAGGCGGCGGTATCGGTCAGTCCCGTCTGTGTCTGCTTATGCTGGGCAACGTACATATAGGGGA
>JAGCNA010000176.1 GCA_017646185.1 Clostridia bacterium | reverse complement strand
TATATTTGCATTAAGCGCCGGCGCATATTCATCGTAAAGAGCAAAGGAGGTAACGCAGGGCACCGCAATAACGGTACACCCTTGTGAAACCAAAAGATTGCCCATACGCAGTATGGCATCCACGGGGGAAGGATTGCTTTTTTCCAGAAGGTAAGCTGTCCTGTCCGGCACACGGGGAAAGCTGGCAAGCACCATATCTATATGCTCCGTATCCGAAATAGCGGAGGATTTTTTGGTTATAAGTTCGCAGAAATATACGCCCGCCATAGGGCCCATTCCGCCGATAACGCCGAGAATATCAGTCATTATAGCCTCTTTTACCGAAGTGTTTTTTGTATTTTTCATAGTAGTGGTACTGACCGACCACAAAACGCATAGTGCGCTTTAAGCCCATATCGGGGCCGTACCAGGATTGACGCAGACACTTTTTTTGCTTTACAAGCTGTTTTGCCTTTTTAACAAGATTCTGATCCGAAACGTATTTGTATATTATACCCTTGGGAACGGTTGTCCACAAGCATTCGTTGCGGGCATAAACGCAATCGTGAGGAGCGTTTTCGTATACGTCCTTTACCAGAAATTCCGCTAAATTATAGCCTGCGGCGCAAACGAAAAAGCTGCTTCTGCCCTGACGGGGGTTGGTTTCAAAAAGCTTGTACTGCCCGTCGCGAGGGTCTTTTTTCATATCTATATTTATAAATCCGTGGTAGCCTATTTCTTCAAAGAATTTAACAAGGCGTTTTTCCATAATTTCATCGCTGCCGGAGATTATGGCGGCATAAGAGCCGATACCTTCGGGAGTATGCTCTTCCAAAAGCACGTTGCCCATACAGATCATACGGCATTTTCCGTCGTTACCCACGTAGGCGTTTACAACACGCATTGCGCTGTCGTCCCCGGGGATAAACTCCTGAATAATAAGGGTATCTCTGTAGGAGGAAGAGTATATCGCCTGAACTACCGCCTTGAATTCTTCCTCGCTTTGAATTACGAACACCTTTTTCTTGCCCTTAAAGGAGCAGTTCCAATACGCCACGCTGTTGGAAGCCTTTACCACCACGGGAAAACCGAATTCGGGAACAAAGGTATCCTTGGTTTCAAAGGTCATTTCTGCGGTGCGGGGGTAAAGAAAACCGTATTCTTCGCACATTTTATAAAAGTTTTCTTTTAAAGAAAGCTTCATAAGCAGTTCGTAATCCGGCACTGCAAAGCGGTACATATCCTTAATTCTTTCGCAATTACGGCTTACAAGCTTGGTATAATTATCGCCGCAGGGAACGAGAATAAGGGTTTTATCCTTGTGGGAGTTATAAAATTCCGTCATTACCGAAACGAAGATATCGTCATCCTCTATATTCGGCTCAACCTTTACCACCTGCACGATACGGCTGTCTGCGGTAGCGGGGAGTCTGCCCTTGCCTATCGCCATAGAGGATATACCGTATTTTTCGTGAAAGCATCTTGCCATTCCGTATACGTTTTGGTCGCTGCCCAAAAGCACGGGCAAAAAGCCTGTATTTGCCATAACAAACCCTTCTTTACTGCTTTAAACAATTTTACAGAATATTGTACCACGAAAAAAG
>JAGCNA010000175.1 GCA_017646185.1 Clostridia bacterium | reverse complement strand
CGTATACTGGAAGGATTATTGCTATAAATGGCTTGTAAATCTGTGCATAAACCCCGAAAATATCCGTATGCGTGACCACGACCCCAATGAACTGGCTCACTATTCCAACGCTACCACCGACTTTGAGTTTATGTTCCCCTTCGGATGGGGCGAGCTTTGGGGCGTTGCTTCCAGAACCGATTTCGACCTTAAGGCACATTCCAACCATTCCGGCGAAGACCTTACCTACTTCGACCCCGAAACCAACGAAAAATACGTGCCTTACGTTATCGAACCCTCTTTGGGCGCAGACAGAGTTCTGCTTGCTTTCCTTGTTGATGCTTACGATGAGGAAGATCTTTCCAAGGACGGCAAGGAAGATATCCGTTACGTACTCCGTCTCCACCCTGCTCTCGCACCCTATAAGTGCGCAGTGCTTCCCCTTTCCAAAAAGCTGGGCGAGCAGGCAAAAGAGATATACTATGACCTTTGCTCCGATTTTATGTGCGAATATGACGAAGCCGGCAGTATCGGCAAGCGTTACCGCAGACAGGACGAGATCGGTACTCCCTTCTGCGTGGTATACGATTTCGAATCCGTTGAGGACGGCTGCGTAACCGTACGTGACCGCGACACTATGGAAAGCGTGAGAATGCCCATAGGAGAGGTTAAGGGTTATATCGCAGAAAGACTGAAGTTCTAAACCGCGGGGTCGCGTTCATTCGGCGCAGACCCAAAAACGCAAAATGCACTTAAATGTTTCGAAAACCGTAGGGACAGACGTCCTCGGCTGTCCGCCTCTATTAGTTCAGAGGTAGAAATTCTTGCAGAATTTCCTTAATTTATTTTGTTTTGCGTTTTTGTAGAAATTTTCGCGTCGCTCGCTGTAGTTTACTACAGCTACCGCTAACGAAAATTCCTTCTGCATCCAAATGCTCCGCAACCTTCAGATTTTAATTCATCTAAATACCAAAGGGAGGAACCATGAAGCAATTTTTACAAATTCTGCGTTTCTCCCTTTCCTCATTCATCGCGTGGCTTGCGGAGTTTTTGCTGTACGATCTGCTCATTCTTATCTGGGTGGACGATGCGGCGGTGCGTGCTCTTTATTACATAGCCCGTCTTATAATCTGCATACCAAACTTCATTATTAACCGCCAGATGGTGTTCAGCAAAAACGAAAAGGTTACGAACGCCGTAATAAAATTTTTCGTGCTTCAATTAGCTTTGATGATCGCATCTGCGGAAGCCACCCACTTTCTTTCAACCGTTATCGATATCGGCGAAGTGCTTACCCCTATCGTCGTCCGCGTCCCCGTGGATATCGCCTTCTTCGTCGTGTCCTATTTTCTGCAAAAATTCTGGATATTCAAGGATAAGAAATAACAAAAAACGGGCATCACAGCCCGTTTTTTTATTTAATTCAAAACAACTCCGCTTTGCATTTTTTGCTTGCGGCGAGGGCGGATTCGAAGCGGGCGAGGGCTTTATCCTTGTCCCTGTATATGGTGCTCCTTTCCACGTTATATCTTTCTGCCAGAGATTCCGCGCAGGAGTGGGCGCCGGAAATATAAAAGGCGGTGAGCAGGTCTTTTTGGTACTGTGTAAGTGTGCGCAACGCCGCCTCGGTCTGTTTTATTTCCTTTACCGCCTTATGAGTGCGGGCAACAAGACGGTCCTTTGCGTCGATCATATCTATTACCGTTTTTTCGCTCCCTCCCGAATACAGCCTGCTGTTTATCATATCCATTTCGTAATTAAAGTTTTCCTGCGCCGCCTTGTTTGCGGCGTATTTTTGTAATAAATTTATTGCATGCCGGTATTTATTCAATTTCTGCCTGTTTTCCTCCGAATTTCAACTCATAGTAAAAGCAAAAAACACTTTTACCATCGGGAAACCTCTTCCCTACCATATTTTTCGT
>JAGCNA010000174.1 GCA_017646185.1 Clostridia bacterium | reverse complement strand
TCGATCTGGTCGGTAATGGTCTTAAGACTTTCTCTCCAGAATTCGGGGCGGGTAAGGTCTATTCCCGCAATAGCGGCAACGTTTTCAACCGTGTCAACCGTGGTGGCACGGAGCAGCTCACGGTATTTGGGCAGGAAGGCTTCTCCCTCTTCAAGATACTTTGCGTAAAGTCCGCGGGAGAAGAGTCCGCCGAATGCATAGGGGAAGTTATAGTAGCTGAGTCCGGCGCTGTAATAGTGGCTCTTGCAACACCACATATAGGGGTGGAGATAATCGGGGTCGAGTCCGTCGCCGTATGCTTCCTGCTGGGCGTTTATCATTATCTTTTCCAGCTCGTCTGCATAAAGGAAGGTGTTTTTTCTGCGGCGAATTACCTCGTCTTCAAAGAGAAAACGGGAGTAGATATCAACGATAATCTGGGTGGAATCCTGAATCTGGCTTTCGATAAGCTGTATCTTTTCTTCACCCTCGGCTTTGTCAATAGCATCGTTTACGATAATAAGCTCGTTGAAATTGGAAGCGGTTTCCGCAACGGGCATGGTGTAACCGGTATTAAGAGGACGGTGAGATTGAATCTGCTGACCGTGGTATGCGTGACCCAGCTCGTGAGCGAGGGTTACAACCGAACCGAAGCTGCCGGAAAAGTTAGTAAGAATTCGGCTCTGACCAACAAAGGGAAGGTTGGAGCAGAATGCGCCGCCTACCTTGCCTGCACGGGGGTAAAAATCGATCCATTCTTCCTTGAATGATTGATCAACCATTTCTGCCAGATCGGGTGCGAAGGATGCAAAATGCTCTACCAGATATTTGTGTGCTTGTTCAACTGTAAAGCTTTCGCCGCCTGCCTTGCCCATAGGAGCCAGAATTTCGTACCAGGGAAGTCCGTTTTCGTATCCAAGCAGCTTTGCCTTGTGGCGGAGATATTTTCTGAAAGCGGGCATAGCCTCGCGCATAGCTTCAAGCATAGCGTCAAGGGTGGCTTTCTTCATACGGGACTGTTCAAGAGTCATAGCGAGAGGATCTTTATATCCGCGAAGCTCTGCAGTAAGATTTACCTGCGCCTTTATGCTGTTAAGAGCGAATGCAATGGAATCCTTTATCTTGTCATAGCAAGCGATCTCGGCTTCAAACGCAGCCTTTCTCACAGCGGGGTCTTCGCTGTCTGCAAGACCGCGGATGGCGGAAAGGGAAGTAACCTCTCCGTTGTAATCCACCTTAACCTTCGATGTAAGGTAAGAGAAAAGATCACCCCAAGCTCTGCCGCCGGATATGTTCATCTTGGCGTAAAGGGCTTCTGCCTCGTCACTCATCATATGAGAAATATCGTTTTTAATCTCTTCAAAGTAGAATTTATATTGGGAAAGGATTTCGTCGGATTCGAGTATGCTGTCAAGATTATCAAGCGAACCGGCGAATTTTTCAAATATTACATTGTCCTTCGTGGTAGATGCGATCATACCGGAGATCTTGGTCTGGTATGATGCGCCCTCGGCGTCAGCGCTGTCGGCAGAACGGCGAAGACTGAAATATCCCGCAAGTCTGCGCACCAATACGGTAAGCTCCTCTTTAACATCAATAACACGGCGTAGGGATACAGCCGCATTTTCTTTATCAAGCGCCGCTACAGCTTCGCTTAAAAGACCGATAAGCTTTTCAAATCGCTCCATATCGGATGCGAGATTGGGATCGTCAATACCGCGGTAAAGTACGTCAAGCGACCAGGTGTTGTACATATTTGTTTGCTCCTTTATGATTATCTTAATTTGTTTTCAGTTTAACTCATTATACCACCAAACATCCGCTTTTTCAATAATAAAACAAATCTCCGCAAACCAATAAACTTGCAATTATGGAAAAAACGTGATATAGTGTCAATCAGAGGATACCTTATATGCCGAAAACAAATATTAAATCAATCGTTTAACGGGTGAGGGAAAATTATGGGTAAGCTGATGATCTTTAATTTTATACTCATAGGATTAATCGCATTTGGGATATGGCTGATCAAAAAATGCGTTAAGCAGAAACGCACGCAAAATATTATCCTTTGTGTTGCGGCGATTTTTACTATACTGTTTCATTACAGCACGTTTATTTATAAGCTTGTTTCGGGCGGTAACGCAATAGAATATTTAAGCGAAAACCACAATTTGATTTTGCCTATATATCCTTGCAACGTGGTAATGTGGGCAGCGTTGCTCTTTCCACTTTTAAAAAACAAAAAATCCGGACTTGGAATATTCCTTGCAGATTATCTTTTTTGGTTTGGATTAATCTCCACTCTGGTGGGTATGTTTGCCAACGTGGATTTTATAAATAATCCCACCCTTGCGGATTACGAAAATATAAAAAGCATCGCCGCACATGCAACGCTCCTCTTTAACGTCATTTTGATTGCGCTTTTCGGGTATATAAAAATAGACGTGAAGAGAAATATAAAGAGCATTATCCTTTCAATTTTGGCAATGGCTGTTATCGGCTGCTATTGCAACCTTGTTTTTTATGTGCTGGTTTCCAAAGCGGCAGCTTATGATGTTAATTCTATGTTTTTAATTCACTCTCCCTTTGAAGGGGTTGAATTTTTAACCTATCCCGTAATTTCTTTAATAGCGGTACCAATCTATTTGACCGTGTTTGTTATATGCGATTTATGCGCCCACAAAAAGGGCGAGCGTTTTTATAACAAGGCAGGCAAACAATAAAAAGAACAGGAGTAAATTTTATGCGTAAATTTTTAAAGGTTATAGCTTTATTTCTTTCATTCGTTTTGTTGGCAGGCGCCGTATGCTCCTGCAGTTCAAATGATTTAACCGTATCCAACAGTTCTGAAACCGGTACCGATGACGTAACAAGTGACAGCTCCGATACCGCAAGTGATGTATCGACTGATACTTCCGATACCGTAAGTGATGAGTCTCCCGATACTTCCGATACCGTAAGTGATGTGTCGCCCGATGCTTCGGAGGATGCAATACCCGAGGAGTCCGATACTTCCGAAGAAGAGCCGAACGAGGAAACTTCCGATTCAAACGAAGAACAAAAGCCCGATGATAATACCAAAAAATACGATATCGTTGTTTACGGCGATACTGCTGCAGCGGTAGTTGCCGCAGTAGCTGCAAGCCGCCAAGGCGCAACCGTTGCCCTTGTTGCCCCCAATAAACATCTGGGCGGAATGATGTCGGGCGGTCTTTTTGAAACGGATCTGGGTAACTCAAACGTAATCGGCGGTATGTCCCGAGAATTCTTCAAGAGAAATGCCATAAAAAAGGGTAATACGGTTTCCGATGCGGTGGATTGGTATTTCGAGCCTCACGTTGCAGAAGAAATTTTTGCGGATATGTTGAACGAAACCAAGAAAACCGCTTATCCTGT
Source organism: Clostridia bacterium (assembly GCA_017646185.1). Classification (GTDB taxonomy): domain Bacteria; phylum Bacillota; class Clostridia; order Oscillospirales; family CAG-382; genus SFLA01. Next base: position 619 of record JAGCNA010000174.1, on the reverse strand, counting down.
GGACTTGTTCTTGGGAGAAAGATTGGTTGAAAACAGCGGTGTCGTAATGTCCGGCGCCACAATCACAAAGATTATTTGCGAAACCGGAAATGAATTTTCGGCTAAAAACTTTATCGATGCTTCTTATGAAGGGGATCTGATGGCGCAGGCAGGGGTAACCTATACTTTCGGCAGAGAGGGCCGTGAAGTATACGGCGAATCCTTGGCAGGCGTTGTAGACCCCGGTGTTCAGGGGGCAAATAACCATAATTTCAGGTTCAAAATAACCGCAAGAGATGAAAACGGTAATTTGAAGTATAAAGAGGTTAGCGAAGAGCCTCTCGCACCTGCAGGAACCGGCGATAAGAAAGTACAGGCATATAATTTCCGTATATGCTTAACCGATAACGTGAATAATATGCTTCCTTTCCCCAAACCCGAAGGATATGATCCTTCCCGTTACACTTTGCTTGCGGATTATATTGATGCATGGGTCAAAGCAGAGGGAAAAGCACCTGCCGTAAGCCAGCTTTTCATCATAGGACACGGTGTAAACGGCAAACACGATTTTAATAACAACGGCGCATTTTCTACCGATTATATCGGCGGAAACTATGATTATCCCGATGCTACGTACGCC
>JAGCNA010000173.1 GCA_017646185.1 Clostridia bacterium | reverse complement strand
GAGGAAGACGTATACGCTTCTGTCATTTTTGGCGCAGGCGACGGTGGCAAATATAAGCACCGCAACGGTGGTGGTCTTTATACCGCCTGCAGTAGAACCGGAGCATCCGCACACCACCATAAGCAGCATTGTGAGCAGTAATCCCGATTCCGACATTTCCCCAAAGCTGACCGCATTAAAGCCTGCGGTGCGGGGAGTAACGGCGGCGAAAAAGCTGTGGTATATTTTTTCGAAAAGGGTAAAATCCTTAAAAGCCTCGGAGGAATATTCAAAAGCAAGCATTGCGGCGGTACCGCCCAAAACCAAAGCCAAGGATACGCTTAAGGCGATCTTGGTATGAAGCAGGCATTTTGAAACACGGAAGCGGTTGCGGATAAGATCGTTCCAAACCAAAAATCCCGTGCCGCCGATAAGGATAAGGGATGCCAGGGTGAGAATTATAACAGGGTCGGTTGCCACGGTGGTGAGAGAGGAAAAGGCTTCTGTTCTGCCAAAAAGATCGAACCCTGCGTTGCAATATGCGGAAACCGAATGGAACACCGAATACCATATACCCTCGCCCCAGCCCAGCATAGGTACAAATCTGATAGCAAGCACCGCGGCGGCAACAAGCTCTACCAAAAGGGTGCCCAAAACTATATTGCGCACAAACGCACTCAAGCCTTCGTCCATACTGTCTGTGCCCGAAGACTGCATCATGATCTTACGGTCGTGAAGAGAAAGACGTTTTCCCGCAAAGAGAAAGCCGAGGGAGATAACTGTCATTAACCCCAGACCGCCGATCTGGATCATACACAGTATAACAGCCTGCCCGAATCCCGACCAGCAGGAAAATGTATCTCTTACAATAAGCCCCGTAACGCAGGTGGCGCTTACTGCGGTGAACAGCGCATCCCCGAAAGGAACGCTTCCCTCCCCTTTATGCGAAACGGGCAGGGACAAAAGCAGGCTTCCCACAAGAATTACGAGTATAAAGCTTATTGCGATAAGCTGTGTATGGGTAAATGACAGCTTTTTTATGCGCTTGCTTTGCATAAACGGTTACTACCTCCCGAAAAATCTGTGTTTTTATATTTACATTATACCCGTAATGCCTGCGTATGTCAACACATTTGCCTCGCAGGCGGCAATCAAGGGCTAAGATTTAACTTCATAACAACTCCCCGCCGAGTAATCGGTAGGGATTGATTTTTGGTGGACTTTGTGATAGTCTATGATTGATTTTACGTAAGGGGAGGTATGTTATGATGATAGTTGTTGCGCAAATCATCGGTTTTGCGGGAGTTGGACTTTTTCTTTTAAGTTATCAGCTCAAAAAACGGCAACAAATCGTGTGGGTTTCATTTTTTTCCAATGTGTTTTATGTGCTGCAATATCTTTTATTAGGTGCATTTTCGGGTGCGATTATGGATACTCTGGCCACGGTGGCATCCTTTTTTGCCGCCAGAAAAAATGCCCCGCATTTAAAAAAGTACACAAAACAACTCGCCTTTTTGAGCGTGCTTATGATTGCTGTGATCGGTATCGCTATTGCAATAATTCGTAAAGATTTTATCGAGCTTCTTCCGATTGTGGGAGGAATTTTTCAAACCCTTGGATTGTGGTGCGATGATGAACAGCTTATACGAAAATTAGGTTTATGCGGCGCACCTTTTTGGCTGGTATATAATTTTATTTCCCAAGCTTATGGCGCTACATTAGGCTCAGTGCTTGCAATTATTTCTATTATTGTTTCCTTGGTGCGATATCGTAAAAAATAAAAAGGAATATCCTATACCCTTTTGTTGAAAGCAATTATCGTATCCCTGTCACTTATGGGCTGATTTTAAATACAATCATTATTTGATTTTAAGAGATGGCAAAAGAGACAAAATTAAAAGAAGCACGAAAATTTCGTGCTTCTTTTTTCTATTTAAGTACTATATACATTTTTTCGTTTGTTTCGGTGAGGGGAGAAAGATCCTTTTCGCCGTAAACGAAAATTTGTGTAAACCCTGCTTTGCGTGCGCAGGAAGAAAAGACTTCTGCAGAAAAATAGGTTTGCAGAGTGGTTTCGTCCTCTCTTGAATAAACCCCGTCTTCTTCGGCAAACATAGTAAGGTAAAAGGCGCATTTGCCTTTTTCACCGTCCCAGGCGTTTTGCCACACCAGCATATCCTCTTCCACCTCGTAAACGAAGGCGTTGTCGCCATAAACCGTTTGGTAGCGGTAGAGACTGTTTATATCGCATACCATTACCCCGCCTTTTTCCATATAAAGACGGCAGAGGGAAAGAGTCTTTACAAGCTCTTCTTCCGAAGAAAGATAATTAAGGGTATCGAAAGAGCAAATTATGCCCTGCACCGTGCCGTACAGCTCGAAAGAGCGCATATCCTGATTAAGGAGCAATACGTCCTTGCCGTAGGTGTTTTCACGGGCACACATAAGCATTTCGGGAGAGATATCCACTCCCACCATATCGTAACCCATATCTGCAAGCAGGGCGGTTATTCCGCCCGTGCCGCAGCCAAGGTCAAGTACTTCTTTTACGGGAATATCCGAATGCTTTTCAAAGCATTTTTTTGCAAAGGAAGCATAGGGTGCATATTGGTCGCCGTTTACTGTATCGTATATAATCTCTATCATTATTCTACAGTAACGGTAATTCTGCCGTATTCGGAACGGCCTGCCATACCGTAATCCGCAACAACCTCAAACCAGTCTTCGCCGGTAAAGCCTTCATAAGGAGTATAGGTGAAGGTGCCGTCCGCACTAAGGGAAACAGAGCCGTTTGCAGCACTTACCGCGAGACGGATTCCTTCGGTAGGCATGGTGGATTCGGGAATAATTACGGTACCTGTTACAGTTTCGCCTGCTTTGCAGGTTACGTCTTCTGCATAAGGAGCTTCATCGGGAACACCCAGCTTGCCCTTGATAAACAGATATGTTTCTCTATAGATGCAGTTAATAGCGGGGTTGTTGGAAACGTATGCGTTATAGATAGCGCCGGGCATACCTGCCAGATAGTACATATGCACGGAGTCTGTCATAAATCCGATCTCTGCGCCAACGTAGAGGTAGCTTCTGTATCTGTCTACCCACTTAACTTCGGAGGTGCTTTCGATCTCTATTTCGATACTCATACCGTAAAGCTCTGCCAGCTTTGCCGCATCGTAAATACGCTGCAAAGGAACGTCTTCGTTAAATGCGTAGTTGGGCTGGAGGCAAGCGGTATCGAAACCGAATTCACGCCAACGGGTGTTACCGGAAGCGTTGAAATAAGGAATCCAGGTGGTCTGGTAGCCAAGGCTTCTTATGTAATCGCAAATGTAGTTGCAAAGCTCCTGAACGTGAGGATCGGAACCGCTCATTTCTTCTACAAACCAGTAGAAGCCGGAAAGACGTACGGAATCGTAACCCTTTTCCTTAAAGCCCTTGAGCTGTTCATCAACAAACCATTTAAGAACTGCCTTTCTGTCCTCTATCTTGGTAAAGTCCATCTGCTTGCCGTTAAGTTCGCCAAAGTTTTTAGCGCCGTAAACGGGATAGAAGAGAGAAAGATATGTGCCAACGGAATAATCTTCGCCAACCTCGGGAAGAGCCTGCTTCATTTCGTCAACTGCGGCGTCAAGTGCGTCGAAGTTGTAGTCTGCCATAAACTGCCAATCGATCCAAGCCTGCCATTCTTCCTTGGTAAGCTCTTTCTTCTTGCCGCCGGAATAGAGATACTTAACGTAAGGCAGATACATAAAGCCATCGAAATAAGTATCCTTGATTTCGCCCTTTTCAAGGTATGCAACGTATGCCAGATACTGTTCCTTGGTAACCTTTACTTCGTTGGGGCAAAGGTAGGAAAGAACAACGTCGTGCATTCCGTCATACTGGTCGGGAGTGCCGTAGCCGGAGCTTATAGCGGGAGTCTTTATGGGAGTTTCGGAGGGGTCTGCGGCGGTTTTACCGTTGCAGGTACCGAAAACTTCGATTTCATCAAGATAAATATGTGCGGCAATAGAGAAAGCTACCTTTACGTATCTTGCTTTATACGCTTTATCAAACTTACCGCCGAAGTTTACCTTTGCGCTGGATGCGGTAGAGGAATTGTTTTCTTCGTAAACGGCAAACCATTCCTTGCCATCAAGAGAAACGGAAACGGAAACTGTATCGGGAAGACGGATTCCGGGGCCGTGGGAAGCGAGGAAGCCTATCTTAACTTCGTCCACAGAGGCAATTCCGCCCAGATCAAACACAGCTACTCTGCCGGTGCCGTGAGTATTGCGGAACCAGCTTGAATCGCCCATTTCCGCACGGGAAGCATACTTACCGTCGGTAAGCTTGCCGGTATCGGGAGCGGTGTTATAATTGGAATTAACGTAATCGGTTCCTACGTCGGTAAGAGCTTCGTAGGTAACGGGCTTAAGACCGAGCAGCAAATTCTTGCGGTCGGTAAATCCTTCAAGATAAACCTCTTCGTCTATAACGGGAACGGACTGTGCGCCGTAATAGGTGTTGATACCGCTCATCTGTTCAGAAGTTTTGGGACCGTAAGTATAAACGGAAACCTCATCAAGCAGCATAACTTCGTTTTTGATTCCCTCGAAGGTGAACTTAACGTATCTTGCGCTTACAACACCCTGAATGTTTACACAGATAAGGTGCTTTGCTTTGTCCTGCTCGGTGCCGGAGAACTGGTAAATACCTATGTTCTTCCAGTTTTCGCCGTCTTCGGAAATGCTTACGAATACTGCTTCGCAAAGATCTACGTTGTATTCTGTATTTTTGCAGGAGGACGCTTCGAAATCGCTTATATTTTCTTTAACTGCCCCAAGATCCACTACCACTTCTGCGCCTGCACCGGTAATTGCCATCCAGCCCGTCTTTACAAACTTGTAGTGGGTGTCTTTGAATTCGCCGTCGGTAAGAAGATGTCCCTTGTTGGGGAACTTTTCGTTACTGCCGGAGGATACGGTATAATCCTTGGCCTTTGCAAGGTTGATACGCTCGCCGCCTCTGTCTGCTTCGCCTTTTATAGCGGAGGTGCGGTCTGCAAGCATTTTGTCTATACTCTCTTTGGTGAGAGTATAATCGATGCCCTGAGGACCTTGGTCTTCGGAAACGGTGCCGCTTATATCGGTAACGCTTTCTTCACCGCCGGTAGTGCAGGCAGTAAGAACAAAAAGCGCTGCGATAAAAACACACATAAGCTTTTTCATAATTGGTTCTCCTTTGTTTTTTGGATAATAATAGCGGGAGCGACAGTGCACCGCCCCCGCATAACTTAAACTATATTACTCTTTGGGTATTGCTTCCCTCGGGCACGTATATTTTTTTGATATCCGCGCCTACGCCGCGAAGCTTTTCCACAAGATGCTCGTAACCGCGCTCGATATGGTATATATTATCTATAACGGTTTCACCCTCGGTTGCCAGCGCGGCAATAACCATTGCGGCACCTGCGCGGAGGTCGGAGCATTTTACTGCGGCGGGCTTTAAGGGTTTGCCCCCCTCTATAACAGCCTTTCTGCCGTCCACCGTGATAACTGCGCCCATACGGGTGAGCTCTTCTACGTATTTAAAGCGGGTATCCCACACGCCCTCGGTAAGAATGCTGGTGCCCTGTGCAAGACAAAGCAAAACGCATATCTGGGGGTTCATATCCGTGGGGTATCCGGGGTAAGGCATGGTCTTTACGTTTATTCTGCGTAAAGGCTCTGTTACAGCCTTTACACGCACCGCGTCGCCGTAATCCTCTATCTCCACACCCATTTCCTCAAGCTTTGCGGTAATGGATTCAAGATGCTTGGGGATAACGTTTTCTATTACCAGATCGCTTCCCGTTGCGGCGGCAGCCATCATAAAGGTGCCTGCTTCTATCATATCGGGAATTATTGCGTAAGTAACGCCGTGGAGCTCTTCCACACCGCGGATCTTAATAACGTCTGTTCCCGCACCGGAAATATCCGCACCGCAGGTGTTAAGGAAGTTGGCTACGTCAACTATATGAGGCTCTTTTGCCGCATTGTCGATAACCGTCATTCCCTTTGCCATTACAGCCGCCAGCATAATGTTTATGGTAGCGCCTACGGAAACGATATCCATATATATGGAAGAACCGGTAAGTCCTTCGGGAGCGACGCAGTTGATACATCCGTCCACTACCTCTACCTTTGCACCCAGCGCCTCAAATCCTTTGATATGCTGGTCGATAGGTCTTACACCGAAATCGCATCCGCCGGGGCAAGCGGCACGGGAGGTTCCGAACCTGCCGAGCTCTGCGCCCACAACGTAATAAGACGCTCTCATACTGCGAGCCAGTTCATAAGGCGTGGTGCCGGGACGTACCCCTGCGGTGTCTATTTCAACCGTGGTACGGTCAATCATTTTCACCTTTGCGCCCAAAGCGGAAAGAATATCCAAAGCCGCCTTTATATCGCTTATTTCGGGAAGGTTTTCTATAACGCATTTATCCCCTACCAGAATTGTTCCCAGCAGAATGGGGAGGGCGGCGTTTTTCATACCGCCAACAGTTATACTGCCGTGAAGACGTTTTCCGCCTGTGACAGAGATCTTTTCCATTTATATACACCTTTCGGATATGTTTTCATAAATACTCTATAATATAATATACGGAAAAATTGATTTTGTCAAGGGTTTAGCCGTTAATACATAATATGCGACATAAAATCAACTTGACAAAACAATTGTTTTGCCTCATAATATATAAAGGTAATTTTTGGAATTTGACGCTGTAGGCGTTACACATACATAAATTTTGTTAAAGAAAGGATAAAAAATGGCAAAGAAAAAAGAAAAAGAAACAGCCAAAACAGAAAAGAAGATAAATAAAACAAAGAAAAAAGACGTGGGCGAAAAGCTGAAAGTGATACCCATAGGCGGTGTTGACGGAATCGGAATGAATATGACACTCCTTGAGCACGGCGAGGATCTGATCGCCGTGGACTGCGGTGTGGCGTTTCCCGAAGACGATATGCCGGGTGTGGATCTGGTAATACCCGATTTCACCTATATTTTACGAAATTCGGATAATTTCCGCGGGCTTATACTCACCCACGGACACGAAGACCATATCGGTGCGGTGCCCTACCTGCTTAAGCAGATAAACGTGCCCGTATACGGCACCCCTCTCACTTTGGGCATACTCCGCTTGAAGCTGGCGGAGCACGGTATTAAAAACCCCGACCTGCGTGAGGTTTTTCCCGGAGAAACGATTATTTTCGGCGATGCGTTTGACGTGGAATTTATAAAGGTAAACCACTCTATTCCCGATGCGGTGGCATTGTGCATAACCACCCCCGTGGGAAGAGTTATCCACACGGGAGATTTTAAAATCGACCTTACCCCCACCAAGGGAGACGAGCCCATTGACCTTTACCGTCTGGCGTCGCTGGGACACAAGGGCGTAAAGCTGCTTATGGCAGATTCCACCAATGCGGAAAGAGAAGGATACACCCCCTCCGAAAGCGTGGTGGGAAATTCCTTTGACAAGCTGTTTTACGGCTGTGAAAAGCGTATAGTTATTGCCACCTTCTCCTCCAACGTGCACCGCATACAGCAGGTTATAGATGCGGCAGTGAAATACGGCAGAAAGGTTGCGGTTACGGGCAGAAGCATGCTTAACGTGCTTAAAGCCGCCACGGAGCTGGGATATATGTCGGTGCCCGAGGGGACTATAATAGACCCTGCGGAAATGCGCCTTTATAAGGACAGCCAGCTTACCCTGCTTACCACAGGCAGCCAGGGCGAGCGCATGAGCGGTCTTTACCGTATGGCAAACGAAGAGCATTCACTTATTACACTGGGTGCAAACGATATCGTGGTTTTGTCTGCATCCGCTATTCCCGGCAACGAAAAGTTGATCGGAAACATCGTAAACGGATTATATAAATTGGGCGTTGAGGTTTTGACTGTGGACACGGAAGAATCGGTACACGTTTCCGGCCACGCCTGCAGAGAAGAATTAAAACTGATGCACGCCCTTACCAAGCCGGAATTCTTTATTCCCCTTCACGGCGAATACAAGCATTTGTGCGCCCACGCATCTCTTGCCCGCGAAATGGGTATGAAGAGCAAAAATATAATGATTCCCGAAAACGGAAAGATTATAG
>JAGCNA010000172.1 GCA_017646185.1 Clostridia bacterium | reverse complement strand
GAAATGGCAAATATTTCCTTAAAAACAGTAAAGGCAAGACGTTTGTTTTGTTCGTCTTTTGTTGCAATACGGTATCCGATAGCCAATTTACTTTGGTTAATATTCATTTCCTCGGTAAAGCGTTTTTCGGCTTCCGCTCTTGAAATAAGCGTGTTTTTCGGCAATTCCTCTTTTCGGGGAGCAAAGGTTATTTCACGGCATAGCTTATTGTATATCTCTTCGCCCTCTGCGTTGCCGGAAAAAACTATATGAACAGGGGAGCAGGAAATAATCTTTTTGTAAAAATCATAAAGATTTTTTCCGTTTATTTGGTTTACCGTTTCTTCTTTTCCGTATGCGGAAATGGAAAACGCTTCCTTTTCGCACATCAATTCCACACATCTTTTTACTGCGTAGGTGGATTTATTGTCTTTGGAAGAACGGATAATATCTATCTGGTTTTTCTTTTCGCTTTCCACGTATTCGGGTAAAAATCCGCCGTCAACGGTAAGAGGATTAAACATAAGCTCATTGAGCAGCGCCAGCATAGGATCGGTAATATCCTCTTTTTCCATAGTATAAGCCTTGTTCATATAGGATGCGGAAAAAGTAAGGCACACACATTCGCCCATAGTGCGTGTATATACCTCTGCAGAAGCGGCGTACAGCTCCTCTTGGGCTATTTCAAGACTGCGCATATCGGGGTACTTTACCGTGCCGCGGTCTATTACTGCGGAAAGCAACGAAGAAAAGGCGGTGGTTTCCTCGGTACGGGGGAACAAAAAGTTCACCGTAAGCATATCATATTTGGATTTATCTGTTTTGAGGGCGGTAAACGATACGCCCTCTGTTATATTTTTTGTGTATTTTTCCATTTATTAAAGTATCTTTGAAGCGCTGTCCGTATCCAGATAAAGAGTGGCATTGTTGTGGCGGCGGAGTATGGAAGCGGGGCAGGCTTCGGTTATTTCTCCTTTAACGGTGTTGTATACTGCATCCCGCTTGGTGGGGGCGGGAACAACGCAGAATATTACCTCGGGAGCAACCAAGGTGGGGATGGTAAGTGTCATAGCGTGGGTGGGAACAAGGTCAATGGATGCAAAGCAACCGTCATTAACCTGCTGCATACGGCATACGTTATCCAATTCCACGGGCTTAACGGCGTATTTATCGTTAAAATCCGCTACGTGGGGGTCGTTAAAGGCAATATGTCCGTTTTCGCCGATACCCATACAGATAATATCGCAGGGGTGCTCTGCAAGCAAAGCGGCATATCTTTCCGCTTCCGCATAAGGGTCGGTTGCGGTAATATCAATATAATTTACGGAAGCAAAGGGCACTTTACCGAAAATGGCGTTATAAAGGAAGTTGCCAAATCCCTGGGGTGCGTCTTTATCCAGACCGATATATTCGTCCATATGGAAAGCGTGGATTTTTGTCCAGTCTATCTCTTTATCGTTAATAAGAGCTGCAAGAAATTCGTTCTGGCTGGGTGCGGCGGCGAATATCATATTAATTTCGCCTTTTTTGGCGATCTGCGCCTTTATTTCGGCGGCAGCCTCCTTAGCGGCGCATATACCCATTTCTTGTCTGGATTCGTATATTTTGTATGTAAGCTTGTCTGCTTTTCCCGTCTTAACCATTTTTTATTTCCTTTCCGCGCACGTAAACTGCGCATACGTTAATATCGTCATCAAATACTGCTATATCCGCATCTTTTCCTGCTTCCAGAGTACCCTTATTTTGGAGTCCCGCAAAGCGGGCGGGGGTTGCGGTCATCATCTTAACCGCATGGTGCAGGGGAACCTCTGCCTGCTTGTACATAGTGCGCACCAGTCTGTCTGCGGTGGCAATACTTCCTGCAAAGGCTTGTCTGTCCGGCATTTTTGCAACGCCGTCTTCTATAAATACCTCGTATCCGTTTTCCAGAGAGCCCAGTATAGTGGTGCCGGAGGTCTGTCCCGCGCCACGCATGGAATCGGTTACCAGACACATTTTATCTGCGCCCTTTATGCGGTAAAGCGAACCAAGTATGCAGGGAGGCAGGTGGCATCCGTCAGCAATAACCTCCACACGCATATCGTCAATAATATATCCGCTTTCTATCATACCGGGTATGCGGAATCCCCCTCTTCTTACCATAGAGGACATACCCGAATAAAAGTGGGTAAGCAGATTATAGCCGTTTTTATATCCTTCAAGCACGGTGGTGTATTCCGCATCGGAATGTCCCATTGAAGCAAGTATACCTTCATCCGCAAGCATTTTTCCCAATTCCATAGCGCCTTCAAGCTCGGGGGCGACTGTCCACCGTTTTATTATATCCTTACCTGCTTTGAGTATGGGCATATAGTGGTCGGGCGTGGGCTTTTTCAAAAATCTTTCATCCTGCGCACCCTTTTGTGCAGGGGAGAAATAAGGTCCTTCAAGATGGATACCGCACAGGTCGCTTCCGTTGTTTTCGGTTTTGCTTGCTTTGCGGAAGGTTTCAAAGGTGCGGAACAGCTCTTCATCGGGGCAGGTGAGGGTGGTGGGAAGCATGGCGGTGGTGCCGTGGCTTCCGTGCAGACGGGCGGCGGTGAGATACGCTTCTACCGTGCCGTCCATAAAATCGCTTCCTCCGCCTCCGTGCAAATGTATATCCACAAATCCGGGAGAAATATATTTGTTGCCGTAATCGGTAACCGCATATCCTTGGTCGCAGGTGCGCTCTCCCGCGGAAACAACCTTTCCGTTTTCAAAGCAAACCTCGCCATTTTGGATAATTCCGTTTTCTGTTATTAATCTTCCGGTTATTTTTTGTAACATCTTTTTATTCCTCCAACAAGCAGACCGCATGGGCGCATATTCCTTCTTTTGCTCCGGTAAATCCCATTCCCTCTTCGGTGGTGGCTTTTACGTTTATTCTGTCCGGTTCCGTGGACAGAACTTTAGCTATGTTATCACGCATATTTTGTATATAAGGGGAAAGCTTGGGCACCTGAGCGATAACGGTGCAATCAAGATTGCTTAAAACGTATCCCCGTTTATCCATTTCGCTTTTTACCTTTTCAAGCAGTAACAAAGAGCAAATGTTTTTGTATTTTCCGTCGGTATCGGGGAAGTGATAGCCTATATCTCTCAACGCCATAGCGCCCAAGATACTGTCGCACACGGCGTGAACAAGCACGTCCGCATCGGAATGTCCCGCAAGGCCGTATTCAAATGGGATTTCCACACCGCCCAAAGTAAGCTTTCTTTCAGGGGCAAAGCGGTGTGCATCGTAACCGTGTCCGATCCTCATAAAGCTATTTTCCTTCCTTTTCTCTTTCCGCAAGGAATATACGGGCTTTTGCTCTGCGTATATCCTCTGCGGTAGTCAGCTTATCGTTATTATCGCCGATATTTATATATTTTACCTTAAATCCCGCAGCTTCCGCAAGGGTGGTATCATCGGTAGCGGAAAGCTTGTTTTTCTTTCCCATAGCCGATGCAACGAGATAAATATCTTTTCTGAACACCTGCGGTGTCTGTACCGCTATCAGTCTGTCTCTCTGGGGAGTGTACTGGGCGGCGCCGTTTTCGTCTGTGTATTTTATAGTATCCGAAACCGACTTGCAGGCGCAGGACGCACCGGTTTCATAAACTGCGTTTACTACCGCATCTATGTTTTCGGCTGTGATAAAGGGACGTGCGCAATCGTGAATACAAACTATATCCGTGTTTCCCGCCATCAAAACGCCGTTAAGCACAGATTCGGTTCTTGTTTTTCCGCCGGGAGCAAATCTTATTTCCTTTGCGGTGTAATGGCTTGATATAGGCAAAAGACGGGCGTTATCACGGCAGACCACCACTATATCGGTTACCGTTTCGCTTTTTTCAAATGCGTCCAGAACCATAGAAAAAACCGTGTTTTTTCCCAGCTTTATAAGGGGCTTTTCCACACCGCCCATTCTTTGTCCCGTTCCTGCGGCGACAATGACTGCGGTGACCCGTCTTTTTGTTTTACTGTTATTTTCCACGAATAATATCACCCTTTTTCAATCCCTCTGCTTTAAGATAAAATTCCATCTTTGCATGAGGTGTGCTCTCTATGGGGTTGCCGTCAATATCATAAAGCTCGTTTATCACAGCATCTCTGCCGATCTTGCCGGGAGAAAGTATCTGCACGGCATCACCCACAGACATTTTGTTTCTCTGCAGGCAAAGCGCCATACCCTTTTCGCTGTCGTAATCACTTACGGTGCAAAGGTATGCTCTGTCCTTAAGATATTCGTTGTTGTTTACTATGTTTGCGTTTTCCTGAGGTGAGTTAAAGTAAAATCCCGTGCAGTATTCTCTGTGGGAAACACTTTCCACCTCGGTAAGATAATCCTTGGTAAAGGGCTTGCCTGCAAAATAATCGTCCAGCGCCATACGGTAAGCGTTGGTTACTGCGGCTGTGTAATAAGCGCTCTTCATTCTGCCTTCTATCTTCAGGCTGTCTATACCTGCATCGATAAGTTCGGGAATATGCTCGATCATACACATATCCTTGGAAGAGAAAACGTAGGTGCCCGTATCGTCCTGCACCGCTTCTATCTTATCGCATTCCCTTTTTTCCTCGTACATATAGTACTTCCATCTGCAGGGCTGTGCACAGCTTCCGTCGTTGGCGTTTCTGTTTATATAGTAATGGGAAAGCAGACATCTGCCCGAATAAGAAACACACATAGCTCCGTGTACAAAGCATTCTATCTCCAGCTCGGGCGGGGTATTCTCTCTCACAGCCTTAATGTTTTCCAGAGTAAGCTCACGGGCAAGAACGATTCTCTTTACCCCTGCGCTGTGCCAGAAACGGCAGGCGGCGGAATTCACCGTGGAAGCCTGGGTGGAAAGGTGTATTTCTCCATCGGGAATTATCTCTTTTATTTTGCATATAACACCGGGATCGGAAACAATATAGGCGTCCGGTCCTATCTCTTTAAGCACACGCAGATAATCCTCCAGCATGGGAAGATCGTTATCTCTGGGCATGGTGTTAAGGGTTATATATACTTTTTTGCCCAAGGAATGAGCGTATTTCACACCCTCATCAAGCTGTTCGGGAGTGAAATTGCCAGCCTGGGAACGCATACCGAATTTATCCAGCGCGCAATAAACCGCATCTGCGCCGTAAAGCAAAGCGTAATACAGCTTTTCGGGATTGCCCGCAGGGGAAAGAATTTCGGGTTTTCTATTTCTGTTCATCGTAATATTTATTAACCTCTTCAGCTTTTAGCTTGTTTGCGTTGTGTCCGGCGTTTGTCTGGGCGTAATAGGTCTTGCCCGTAACGTCGGAAACAAAGTAATATGCGTTTATCTCTTTTCCGTTTGCATCAACGGGGCGGGCGGGGTATATAGCCGCCTCCAAAGCGTCCAGACCGGGACAGCATATAGCGCCGGGGGTAAGACCGGGATACAGATAAGAGTTATAGGGGTTATCCGTGTTCAGATCTTCTACCGTCAGATCTTCCTTTCTCGTATCAAGGAAATACTGTATGGTTGCATCGGATTCAAGATAGGGGAAGGTGTTCGCATGGTTAAGACGGTTGTGGAACACGTAGGAAATGGGTTCGTAGTCGATAATGTGTCTTGCTTCCATCTGCACAAGAGATGCAAGGGTGATAATATCGTCAAAGGTCATACCCATAGCTTCCACGTCTGCTTTGTATTCTTCGTCGTAGAAACGCCAGAAACGGGTGTTGAAGTTGTTAAGAAAACGGTTTATAACCAGATACTCAGCGGTATCGGTATAGAACTCGTAGGTATCGGGGAAGAGGTATCCTTCAAGTCTGTAAACTCTGTCCTCGCTGTAGCCCATTTCATCAAGAAGCTGTACAAATTCGTGCTTATAAGGATAATTGTTTATAGCTTCAACGTAATTTTCTCTTGTACCTATACCCTTGGATACCAGCAGGTCTATGATCTGGTCAACGGTAAATCCCTCGGGAATGGTAACCCATACTGCGGTACGTTCAACACGCACGGTGGTAAGACGGTAAAGAATATTGGAAAAATTAAGGTTATCGGGTATAGTGTAATCCCCTGCGATCAGCTCAACGTCGGTGCCGTCGCCGTATACTTCACAGTAAAGCTTGAACAGCCAGGGATATTTGATAACCCCTTGCTCTTTAAGATCTTTTGTTACGTCATCAATAGTGGTGTTTTCGGTAACCGTAATATTTGCTTCGGCTTCAATGCTTACCAGCGCAAACATATCGTTTATTCCCGTTACCGCAAAATAACTGCAATATATTGCGGCAACAAGCACGAATGCAAGATAGATTATTGCCTTGGGCAAAAAGCTCATATTGCCAAGCCTTGTAAGGAATTCGGAAAAATTAAACTTTTTTCTCTTTTTCTTTTCTTTGTTGGCAACAAAATGCTTGCTTTTTTCATCCTTGAACTTGGAAAGATCGGCTTTATCGGAAAAGTGGCTGTTTATTGCAGAGGTTTCTTTTGCCTCTTCGGGCTTTGCCTTTTCCTCGGCGGGTTCTTTCTTTTCGGGTGCGGCTTTGGGCGGAGCCTTCTTTACGGGCTCGGGCTGCTTTTTGGGCTCAGGCTTTTTCTCCTGCTTTTTGGGCGCAGGCTTTGCAGGCTCCTTGCTTGCGGGAGCCTCCTCGTTTTTTTTGCGGTATTCCTCAATTATCTTGAGTATATCGTCTGTATTGCTGCCGTTTTTGTTGTTATCCATATATTTCATCCTCCTACATAAAGGCGGTAAGCGCGACGAATACGGCAATCAAAGCCAGAAACGCCGGCGAAAAGAATACTTTTAACAGATTATCCTTGCTGTTTGCGGGCAATCCGCTTACGGGAGGCTTTTCCGCATAATCGGAATAAACCTGATCAAGTCTTGAAAGCAAAAGTATGATAGAAAGGGCGAACAAGACCACAAGCAAAAAGCCCATAAATATTTCGCCGCTTTTTTGAATGGTTATTCTTAAGAAGCTATCGCTTCCGTAAAGGGACAAAAGGTTTGAAAGCACGTGAAGTATTACCGACGCCAACAGTGAACGGGTTACTACCGCTACCATACCGAGAATAAGTCCCGCAAAGAGATATAACACGAAGTTATCGAAGGAAAAATGCATAAATGCAAAGCACAATGCGGAAACGATAACTGCGTTTGCCGAACCGTATAAGCGGTATTCTGAAAGAACGATTCCTCTGTAGAACAATTCCTCTGCAACTGCGGGGATTATAACGTATGCGATAATGATTCCCGAGCCGCTGTAGGCGGCGGTGTTGTTTACAACCGAATCCACCAATTCATCGGTGGAATACATTTCGTCAAATAACACGTACTGTCCGTATTTTATAAGCAGAGTACCGCAAAGCAGTACCAAAGCGGATACGAGTACGAAAATAATATGTTTGGGACGTACCACATAGAAGAAGGGGTCGGTCTCAAGCCGTCTTCCCTTAAGCAGGTAATAGAAAATACACGGAAGTACAAAAACGATCAACTGCAGTATGGATATTGCAAGCAATGGGTTTTCGTTTTCTCCCATATTGCCGATAACGAACTTTCCGCACAGACGCAGTATAAGCATTACTGCGGCGGCAAGGACGGGTACGGTTACCGCAGGGGTCTTAAGGTGATTTTTTATATCCGGCATATCTTAACCTCCTTTTTTAAAAAAGTGTTTTTTTCGAGTCTTATCTTCCGCAGGTGGCTGTCTTTAATTTATTTGCTTTTTCCGTTCCGTAAAGATATTCGGTTATTTTAAGTCCGAATTCATAAGAAACGCCCATACCCTGCGCAGTTATAATATTACCGTCCTGCACAACGGGTTCCTTGGAAAGGGTTTTGCAAAACAGCATATCCTCCATTCCGGGGTAGCAAACGGCAGTTTTGTCCTTCAAAAGGCCCATTCTGCCCAGCACGGTGGGGGCGGCGCATATTGCGCATATAAGCTTGTTTTTATCGTATGCATTTTTAACTGCGGTCTTTACTGCTTCACTGGCGTAAAGATTTTCAGTTCCCTTACCGCCGCCGGGTAAAATAAGCCCGTCGCAGTCTGTAAGGTCTGTTTCCTTTGCCAGAAGGTCTGCTTGTATTTTTATATCGTGAGCGCCGCAAACGGTGTAGTCTTCGCTTATAGAAACCGTCTTTATATCAGCCCCTGCTCTTATAATAAGGTCAAGGGGTGCCAAAGCTTCGGTTTCTTCAAATCCGTCTGCCAAAAACATATATATTTTCATCGCTTTTACTCCTTAAAATATAATGTATGAAACCGTGTGGGGCGGAAGCTCCGCTTCAAAAGTGCCGTTTTGTACGGTTATTTCTCGTTGCACACAACCGTCAATAAGATAAACGCCATCGGGAATTTCCCCTTGAATGCAGGCTGATGTCTTTTTTGCGGATGCGTTTACCAAGAGCAACAGCTTTTTGCCGTCATTACGCTCCCACAGCTCGGAAAACGTAGCGGTGTGGGCAAGTAAGCCGCCGTAAGCTTCGTGCATTATTTTTGTCGTTTTGATAATCTGCTTGTCTTTTATTTTCGGGGACCGAAGCAATTTTCCGTCATAGAAGAAGGAGCCCAGCTTAACACGTGCGTTTACGCATTTTTTGTAAAACTCCTTGTGCACGAGAGCATTGTATGTCTCCGGCAGGATCCAGCCCATCTGCTCTCCGTAGGTTAAGGATTGGGCGGCAAGAATATCCTGCCCTGCCGCATCGGGAGCATATATATAGTTTCGTCCGAATACCGCAACGTATCCGTTATATATGACCATGAATGCGGGAACCTGATCATTTTTTATCCATATCCAGGAAAGATATGCGTGTATATCCTTCATATACGGGTCGGACGTGCATTCGGTTGTCAGACATCCGTATTCGGGCATAGTCTGCTTTGCGTGGTCGATAAGGTTGCGGTAGCTTTCTATCCACCACGTACCGCCGCCTGCTCTGTGGGCGTGGCTGCGGTCTTCGCAGGGGTATGGCTGTGCCGCGCCTATCTGGTCAATATATATGGCATCAACGCCGAAATCGCCAAACAGGGTGTGCATTATTTCTTTTTGCTTTTCCTGCCACAGCGCCGTGGAAGGACACATTATTGCAAGCTCGATCTTGGATGTGGGGTAAACCTCCAAAAAGGGTTTATCCCCTTGTTTTTTTGTGCAGTTGGGGCGTGCTACCGCAGTAAACTGCCAATCCTCCTTGCCCTTGTCGTGAGTATCCCACAATCTGCCGTTAATATACGGCATAATGCGGATACCTGCCTTTTGCAAACGGCGTATAGCGGGAACAAAGGCATCCTTTGCGGGGAAATAGTGAGGGTAGTTTGTATCGTAAGGTATCTGAAACCAATCGTAAATATGCGTAGGGCTGTGCAGACCTAAATCTTTGCTTACTTCCAGCAATTCGTCTGCAAAGGTTTCGTCCCATTTCATACGCTTGCGCCACCAATGGGGATTTGTTCTCAGCCACTCGGGCGTATCAACACGCTTTCCGTCCTTTATTTCCGGCTTCCAGGATGCGTGCTCTTCAAAAAACTTTTTGTATATCAGCGCCGCATCGTACCAATCGCCGTCAAACAATTCCCACACAGCCTCGCCCTCCAGGGTTTGACTGTTGCAGGGCATATCAATATCTCTCAGGGGCATTGTCGCTTTCATGCAGGCGACCTTTTCACCCTCGCTTTTTTTATAAAACAGCTTTTTGTATGCAGGGGCAGGGTCGTGAAGCCCGTAATATATACCTCTTTCCGCACCTGCGTGCCACAACGCCATATATTGCATTGAAGCGCCGTAGGATGGGTAGTTTTGCTTTGTTTCAAAGGTGCGGGAAGCAGGATAAACCTCACCGCATCCGTAAGGGAAAAACACCTTGGTTTTGTTGCAGGCTCCGAATGAAAGCACGGGGTAATCACATTCATACAATGTGTACTGCTTGTTTTCGCTGTGCAGACGTACCGTCCAGCTTATACGGTCAACCTCCGTTACGGCGGAAAGAACTACCGTAACTCCGTTAAGAACACCGTGGCGGGAAAACGTAAGCGTATGGACGTTTGCGCCTGCGTGGGCGCTTACAGCACCCCAGCCGCTTTTTGAATCCACGTAAAGCAAGCTTTCTTTGCCGTGTTCACGGGCGGTAAGGGTAAACAGAGAGCTGTGTGCGCTTTGCAAAAATTTTCTGCCGCTTTTTTTATCGGTTACGGTGCGCAAAAGCATACCGTCTTTTTCAAGCTGTAAAGATACCTGCAGATCCCCTGCGGAAATGAGATGGGTTTTCATACCTACTCCTTTGTGTTAAGCAAATCGGAAACCTTTTGTATAACCTCTTGGTGAATATCCTCTCTGGTACGTAAATTCATTCCGTCGGACACGTCTATTCTGTCCCACCCGTATTTTTCGGAAACGTACAAAGCGGCTTCATAGCTTTTGTACAAATGGGCGGAATCCTTTTCGTGAATGTCCTTTTTTACTCCCGTTTCGTCGCACCGCTTTTGTATAAGTGAAAAGGATACTTCGGGAGGCTGGCAAAGATAAATTACTTTATCGGGAGTGGGAAGTCCCAGCTTTTTCCATTCGTAATCAAACAGCCATTTTAAAAATTCGTCTCTTTTTTCTTTGGGTATTTTACTGCACTGATGCACGGCGTTTGCGGTGGTATATCTGTTTGCAATAATTATTTTACCCTCGTCGTAATCCTTTTTCCAATCCATTATAAAGGAAAGGTATCTGTCTGCCGCAAAAAATGCAGATGCGGCATATCCGTTTACATCATCGGGATTTTCGCCGAACTCACCGGAAAGATATTTGTTTACGAAAAAAGAATATGTATCGTCATAGGTAGGGAAGGTTACGTAGCGATAGGGAATACCGTTTTTTTCAAGATAATCCGTAAGCAGATGTGTCTGCGTATTCTTTCCCGAACCGTCCAGCCCGTCAAAGGCTATAAGCATTTTTTTCATTTAAGCGTACTGAACCTTTCTTTAACTTCCTTTGCCTTGCCGCAGGTCATACTGCCTTCTGGGCATCTGCCCTTAAGGCAGGGAGGTCCTGCGTGGGCAAACAAAAGGGGATAGGTGTTTCTTGCAAGACGGAGCATTTCCGTAGCAAGCTGTCTTATCTCCCATTGAGCACGGTTGCAGCAGCGCAGAGAAAAGAAGTTGTAAAGGCTTCTTACGTTCATTGTCATAATTATCTTGGTATCGCAGGCGTTGGGAAGTACTCCGCGGGCATCCTCAAATGCTTGCTTGGAAGCAACCTTTTCCGCCTGCTTTTGGTCCATACCTTCCGCAACAAGTCTTTTTACGTGCTTTTCGGTAAGTATTTCCGCAAGACGGATATAGTGCTGTCTGTCTTCCTCCATGGCTTTAAGGAACTCTTCCTTTGCCTCTTCGCATTCTTCTATTGCAGGGGGAATGATATATGTGAACTGCTCCTTGTTAACGTATCTCTGGCTCTGAACGGAGAAGGATGCAATTCTGTGGCGGGTTATCTGTGCAAGCACCGCACGGGAAACACCTTCGATACCGAAGGTAATGGACACGTGTTCAAAGGGGGAGGCGTGTCCCAGATCCCCCAGCATTGTAAGAAACCTTTCGGTTTTTTCGGGGGTGAGTCCGTCCCAAAGGTCGGATATCTCCGATGATGAATAGCAAAGTTTTGCCGAAGCGGCAATCAGTTTTTCGCCGTCCGGCGTGCAGGAAAGTATCTCGACCTTCATATAGTGTTCCTCCAAATATTTTTATTCATAATAGTATAACATATAATAATAATGAAATCAATAACAATATATTAAAAAATCACCTCACGGATATACTGCATCCGTGAGGTGAAACTGTTATTTTTTGAACTTGGAAAAGAAGCTCTGCTTTTTGGGTGTGTTTTTATTACCCATAGCTTCGTCAAACTGCTTCAGCAGTTCTTTTTGCTTGGAATTAAGTGATTTGGGAACCTCTACGGTTACCGTAACGTAAATATCCCCTCTGCCTTTTCCGTGTACTTGGGGAATACCTTTACCGCGCAGGGAGAATACGCTGCCCGATTGTGTGCCTTCGGGTATGGAAAATTCACTTTCGCCCTCAAGCGTGGGTACGGTAAGCTTTGCGCCCAATACCGCTTCCGCATAAGAAATGGGCATTTCGTAGTGTATGTCGTTGCCTTCTCTCACAAACAGCTTGTGGGGCTTTACTCTTACTTCAACGTAAAGATCTCCCGCAGGGCCGCCGTTTGAGCCGTGGTTTCCCTGACCGCGGAGAATAACTCTCTGCTCGTCGTCAATTCCCGCAGGTATGTTAACGCTTAACTTTTTCTTTATGCGGTTAACTCCGCTTCCCTTACATTCGGTGCAGGGGTCTTTAACAATTTTTCCCGTTCCTTTACAAGCGGAGCAGGGACGTTGGGACTGCATAGAACCGAAAGGAGTGCGCTGAATTGTTCTCACGGTACCCGTACCGTTACAGGTCTTACAGGTTTCCACTCCGTTTGCGCCGTTTGCACCGCTTCCCTTGCAGGAAGCGCAGGTTTCTACGCGGGTAAATTCGATTTCCTTTGTGCATCCGAAAGCCGCTTCTTCAAAGGTTAAGGTGATATAGGTTTCTATATCCGCGCCCTTTTGGGGTGCGTTGGGACGGGAAGAACGTCTGCCTCCGCCGAACAGATCTCCAAACAGATCTCCCAGATCAAAAGCATCGCCTCCAAAGCCGCCGCCAAAACCGCCAAAGCCTCCTCCGAAACCGCCTGCGCCGAAGTTGGGGTCGGTTCCTGCGTGGCCGTACTGATCGTAACGGGCTTTTGTTTCGCTGTCGGAAAGAACGGAATACGCTTCGTTTATCTCTTTGAACTTTGCTTCCGCCGTAGAATCTCCGGGGTTTGCATCGGGATGGTATTTTTTTGCAAGATTACGGTATGCTTTTTTTATATCTGCATCGGATGCGGATCTGTCCACACCCAGCACCTCGTAATAATCTCTTTTTTCTGCCATAATATACTCCGCCGAAAGCGGACACTTATATCAAGCGTCCGCTTTCTCGTATTGTTGTAAACTTATTTATCGGTAAATTCTGCGTCGTAAACGCCGTCATCGTTTGCGCCGGTGCTCTGGTTATCCTGCTGACCGCCGGGCTGACCGCTCTGCTGCTGATACAGCTTTTCGGAAATAGCG
>JAGCNA010000171.1 GCA_017646185.1 Clostridia bacterium | reverse complement strand
TTAACAGCCTTTTCCATGGCTCTTGCTTCATCTGCGCTGCGAGCCATAGGCTTTTCGCACAGAACGTGCTTGCCTGCCTTTGCGGCGGCGATACATACGGGAGCGTGGCCGTTGTTCCAGGTGCAGATGTCCACAGCGTCGATCTCTGTTTCTGCGCACATTTCTTCTACGGAAGTAAAGTAAGGTACGCCCAGCTTTTCTGCGGCAACACGTGCTCTTTCTTCGTTAATATCCGCAACGGCAACAACCTTTGCGTTCTTTATCTTTGCGTATCCCCCTGCATGGCCGTTTGTATATATATTACCTGCGCCCACAACACCCATACGAAGGGTGGTCTGGGGATTAAGAGTTTTTAAATATTCTATGCCCTGCTTTGCACATTCAAGGCGGGAAAGTCCCATAGAAGGCTCATCCTGCTCGATAACTACCCACTTAACACCGCTGTTTCTTGCGGCGCAAAGGAGTGCATCCACATCCTGCATACCCTTGCCGAGAGGACGGAATTCAAAGGAGCTTTCTTCCTCCGGTGCGGCGTTATCGTCAATGCCGATAAGGTTATAAAGCTTGCCTGCTTTGCCTTCGGATTTATAATAATCCTTAAGGTGGAGTACAGGGGTTCTGCCCTTGTAGGAACGGAGGTATTTACCTACGTTTACGCCTGCAACAGCCGCCCAGCAGGTATCAAGCTCCAAGCCCAGCTCGGGTGCGGAGGAAAGGAAAATATCCAAGCCGTACTCGCCGTCTACAGTCTTGAATTCGAAATCGTGGTTGTGGTACTGGAGCGGAAGTCCGTTTTCGGCGCATATCTTTGCAAGACGCTTTACATCCTCAACACACTGACCAAAGCCTTCGTTGCCGGGACGGCGCGCCTCATCAAGATAAGGAACTACTATGTACTGAACACCCACGGTTTTATAATCTGCGATAACTTTATCTACGTCCGCAAGCATTTCCGCAATGGGAACGTGGGCAGAAACGGGGATAAGCCCAACCTCATCCAGATACGCTTTCATCTGCGCGGGAGCGATACCGTAAAAGCCTGCCAATTCTACACCGTCATAGCCCATTTCCTTTACGGCTTTAAGGGTGGAAAGCACGTCTTTTTCCATATCCGTTCTTATGGAATAAAGCTGAAGCGCTACGGGAAATTTCATAATACATATCTCCTTTTTATAGGTAAAAAATATTTTTGTTTTTACCCCTTGAGTTTAGCACAAAAGGAATAAAAATACAACCTTTTTGGAAAGAATTTATACCTGCAAAAAGCAAAAAGCTCTTTTGTTTTTAATATACAAAACCGATGTGAGAATTTCTACACATCATACAGTTGAAATAACCACGATGCTATGGTAAAATAAACGTGTGGTAATGTAAATATTTACCAAACACTATACGAGAGGCGGCGGTTCCCATGGTTTCGAATATCTCACTGCATACAAACGCGAAATATAACGAAATACATGGAAGTAAAAGCCATGAAAAAAGCACAATAGCGTTCATAACGGCTTGTTTTATGAATGGGAGGACATGGTTGTGTTTAGAGCAGATGGATACGAAGACGTGATTCTTCCAAATTAGAGAGGTGAGACTATGAAGAAGATAATATCTGTAATTGCGATTGCACTGCTGCTCGTTTCTGTAATGACTGTTTTTGCTTTTGCAGAAAAACCTTTCAGCATAAACGAAAAATACCGAGCAGCTTGGAATGTAAAGTTGGAAATTCCCGAGGGTACTGTTATAGCAGATGATCTTGCGGGATATGACCTTCTTAATATGCCTGCGATAAAAGCAGGCG
>JAGCNA010000170.1 GCA_017646185.1 Clostridia bacterium | reverse complement strand
TGCTTCAAAGCCTGATACGGGCATGGAGACAAGCGTTTTTAAACGAAGTTCTCCCTTTTGTTGTAGTGCAGATAGCGGATTTCACCCCTTGTCTTAACGAAGGATGGCGTCTTGTTCAAAAAGCACAGCTTGATGTTCAAAATACAACCGCAAAGGTAAACACCGTTATTTCCGCAGACGATTGCGAAAAAGACGATATCCATCCTCCCACCAAGCATCTGCTGGCAGGACGGATAGCAGACGCGCTGTCATTGCTTTTAAATTAGAAAAAATCACTCTGCGAGAATCTCTCACAGAGTGATTTTTAATTTTTACCGTTTTTTACGTTTTATAATTATAATAACTATTGCAAGTACCGTTACTGCGGCAAGTATTATTACTGCGATAACAAGCAAGCGTCCGTTACCCAAAGTTTTTTCGTTTAAATCCACGCTTTCTTCAGCAAAGCTTTCTTCAACAAACGGGGGGCGGCTTTCCTCAGCAGAGATCTCGGGATTTTCCGAAAAAGATTCTTCGGGCGTTGATTCCTCCGTATCGGTGGGGACTTGTTCTCCCGTTACGATGATCGTTGCCTGTTCGGATAATCCACCATAACTAATAGTTATAACGATTTCGCCTGCCGTAGCGGAATCAAATCCTTCTACCGTAAATCCGTTGTGGATTATCTGAATGCTTCCGTCGCTTAACTGTACTTCAAGTGTAATGGTTTTGTAATCAAGCTCTTCGCCTACCGAATATTCGGTTTTGGATAGCATAGGTGTAATATCGGTTACGGTGATATCATCCGATAAAACCGTTGCGTAAAAATAGACGTATACACCGTTGTTGACCAACGTTACCGTTTGCTGTCCCGGTGTATTGGCATCGTATCCGTATACGGTAAAGCCATCGGTCAGCACTTTGGTAGTGCCGTCGTTATACCGTAATTCTACCTCCAGACCGCTCATATCAAAGGGCTCGCCTGTATTGTATATGAGCTTGGTCGGGTCGGAGAGAATGATTATTTCCGTAATTTCTCTTTGTCCCCATACGGCATAAAGTACGGTATTTGCGTTTTTATCAAACTGACCTCCGCTGTAGTGCGATGGAGCGTAAGCGTGCTTATCGGTAGACCATCCGAGGAACACAAATCCCTCTCGGGTGGGCTTTACGTCCGAAACGAATATGCTTTTATCGTGTGTTTTGGACTGAGAGGCGATACTTCCCGTTCCGCCGTTCATATCATAGCTTACCGTATATTTTCCGGCATAAACCGTATAGTTCACGCCGTTGATTGCAGTAGTTCCCGATTCGGCATATTTTCCGCCCAAAAAGCTTTCCGCGCCGGTAATTCCTTCGGAAACGTATACGCAGTTAAAAAATTCGCCGTATTCCGACCATATACTTTCATTTCCGGTAACGGAACCGCTTCCTGTCAGAGTAAGTGTCTTTTGGTTGGATTCAAGCTCCCACGCTATTCCATTGTTCAGCGTACCCGAAATTCCGTAATGCAGATTATAGCGGCCAAAAAGATGATCGGGCCGTATGCTGAAATTCCACGTATCTTCCTCTGTACCTATATAATATATGTCGGTCAGGCTGTCGCAATCCGAAAATAGCAGATGTACCGAGCGCAGTTTGTTATACATAACTACGCTTTCCAAAGAGGTA
>JAGCNA010000169.1 GCA_017646185.1 Clostridia bacterium | reverse complement strand
CGCAGAAAAACTGGGTATGAAGGTGTTTATCGGCACTATTCACGATGCGGATTTCACAAAGCCCTCTCAAAATCAGTCGCAGTACGATGCCATTGTGGCAGACGGCGAAAAGGTTATTAAGGATATTCATCAAATGTACGGGACACACCCTGCTTTCGGCGGATATTATCTTTCCGATGAAACCTGCGATTACTGGCTTAATTTCAGCGGCGGTGTGGAAGCCGCCCGCAAGGTTTACGAAGGACAGTCCAAGGTGATACGCGGTCTGGATAAAGACGCGCTTATAATGATCGCACCCGCTATATGGCGTTCCGGCAACGCGGCAAAGATGGAAGAAAAGCTGTATGAGCTTTTAAAGCCCGCATCCGAGGGAGAAAAGCCTGTGGTAGACATTGTTGCGGTGCAGGATTGCCTTGGCAGAGAACAGACATTAACCGTAACCGACAAGGTGTATTCTGACTGGCTTATGTTCTGTCAGGCTTGGAAGCGGGGCATTGAAAAAGCGGGGGCTGATTTCTGGCACGATGCAGAGGTATTTGAAATTAACTATTCCTCCAAGCGTTTTGCGGAAACGGAAAAATCCCTTACCCTGCAATACCCTCTTTCCGACGGAATTATTGTTTTTGATATCCCCCATTATATGACACCTATGGCACTTTGGGGCAAGGACGATTGGAAGGGTGTATACAAAATGCACCAGATGAAGCAATATATAGAATATTACAGCAAATTTGCGCAGGAATAATATGGGAAAAATATATTCGGGAGCAGATGCTCTTATAGGAAGCACTCCCCTGCTGGAGCTTAATAATTTAAAAAAAGAATACGGGCTTAACTGCCGTATTCTTGCAAAGATTGAATCCTTTAACCCCGCAGGCAGCGCCAAGGACAGAGTGGCAAAAAGTATTCTGGACGAAGGGGAAAAGGCAGGTATAATCAACAAAAACACGGTTATTATCGAGCCTACCTCCGGCAACACGGGAATAGCTCTTGCCGCCCTTTGCGGGGTGAGGGGATACAAATGTATAATAGTTATGCCGGAAAATATGTCGGAAGAACGAAAAATGCTTATTTCCGCATACGGTGCGTCCCTTGTGCTTACCCCTGCAAAGGATGGTATGGACGGTGCCATAAGCAAAGCAAACGAGCTTTTAAAGGAAATACCGTGCAGTATTATTGCGGGGCAGTTTACAAACCCCGCAAACCCCAAAGCCCATTACGACACCACGGGCAAAGAGATTTTTGATGACACCGACGGGTGTGTGGATATCTTTGTTTGCGGCGTGGGCACGGGTGGAACTATAACCGGCACGGGAAGATATTTAAAAGAGAAAAAAGGGGATATAAAAATAGTAGCCGTTGAGCCAAGCAATTCCCCCGTTCTTTCGGGAGGAAAAAAGGGCGCTCACGGCTTGCAAGGCATTGGTGCGGGATTTGTGCCCGAGGTTTTGGACACAACCGTATATGACTGTGTGGAAACCGTAACCGAGGAAGAAGCCTTTGAATACGCCCGCCAGCTTGCAAAAAAAGAAGGAATTTTGGCAGGCATTTCCTCCGGCGCGGCACTTTGCGCCGCCGTCCGTGAGTGCAAAAAGGCAGAAAATGAGGGAAAGACAATAGTTGTCCTTTTGCCTGATTCCGGCGAAAGATATTTGACAGCAAAGCTGTTTGAACGATGAACTATGAACGATGAACGATGAACTAATGGTTGCTTTTTGCACCATTGTGCAAAAAGCTTCCGAAGTTCATAGTTGCCAGTTCCTAGTTCATAGTTAAAAAGAGCAGACACAGTCTGCTCTTTTTCTTATTTATATCAGTTCTTTAATTTTAGCAATTGCCTCTGCCATGGGCACGTTCACCCTGACGCTCTTATCGCGGGTGGCGATCTCGATTTCGCCGCCGGCTATATTCTTGGGGCTGACTATTGCTCTTACGGGCACGCCCAAAAGGTCTGCATCCGAGAACATAAAGCCTGCGGAAACGGGTCTGTCATCGTAAAGCACCTGAACGCCCATATCCTCAAGGTCTTTTACCAATTTTTCCGCACATTCCTTAACGGCTTGCTCGTCCGCACGCAAAGCGCAGACCTCTACCTGCCAAGGTGCAACGGATTTGGGCCAGATAGGACCGAAGTTATCTCTGTGCTCCTGACAAATGCAAGCGCAAAGTCTGCCCACGCCGATACCGTAACAGCCCATAATGGGGGTCTGAAGCTCGCCGTTTTCATCGGTATATCTGAGTCCCATAACTTCGGAATACTTGGTGCCGAGCTGGAAGATATTGCCGATCTCTACGCCTTTTTTGATCTTAAGACTTCTTCTGCCGCACTTGGGGCAAATACCGCCGGAAACTGCCTTTGCAACAGAAACGTAGGTTACACCCTCCACGTCCCTCTCAAGGTCAAGGCCGGTGAGATGGTAATCAACCTTATTGGCGCCGCAAACCAGATTGTGTGCGCCCTTCAAAGATTCATCGTAAACCACCTTAACGTCCTTGCTTATGCCAACGGGGCCGATAAAGCCGGGGGTGAGCAGGGATTCGTCTATATCTGCGGCGGGATGAATTTCCTTGCCCAGATAATTGCGGAGTTTCGTTTCGTTAACCTCAAGGTCGCCGCGTATAAATACTACCACGTGGCTGTCATCATCGTTAACACGGTAAACCACCGCCTTGCAGAAGTACTTGGATTTTCTGCCAACCTTGCCGCAAAGCTGATCTATAGTCTTTACACCGGGGGTGTGGATTTCGGAAAGAGGCTCTACGGGGTACTTTTCATCGTTTACGGTGATACTGTCTGCCGCTTCCATATTGGAACGGTAATCGCAATCATCACAGATAACCAAAGTATCCTCACCGATATCGGTAAGCAGCATAAATTCGTGGCTTACCTTACCGCCCATCATACCCGAATCGGATTTGACGGCAACAACGTTTTTAAGTCCGCAGCGCTCAAAGATACGCTCGTACGCCTTGTAGCACTTTTCGTAGTACTGCTCCAGATCCTCCTGAGTTCTGTGGAAGGAGTATGCGTCCTTCATAGTGAATTCGCGAACACGGATAAGACCGCCTCTTGCACGGGGCTCATCACGGAACTTGGTCTGGATCTGATATATCATAAAGGGATATTTTGTATATG
>JAGCNA010000168.1 GCA_017646185.1 Clostridia bacterium | reverse complement strand
GGAATATTATTGGGGTCTACTTCCACGCCGCCGTTTTCGCGGGAGAGTCTGCCTGCAAGCATAATTTCTATGGAGGTGAGCATATCTTCTACGGATGCCATCATACTTTCCTTGCCTTCCATACAGTTGCAGAACTCCTTGAGCATTGCTTCGTATACCTTATTGGAATCTATCTTATAAACATAAGTGGTCTTGGTGGTTACGATGGTGAGGGTGGAAGGCTGCCAGCCCTTCATACGCACGTGGTAGGTGGCGGAAACGCCGTTTTCGAACAGCACGAAGAAGGTTTCGGTGGGAGCACCGTCTGTGGTGCCGCAACCCACGTACTTAACGCTCTTTGCCTTTACGCCGTTCAAAAGTCCCGTAATGCTTTCCACTGCGTGGATAGCGTAATTGAATTCGTCCACACCAACGGTGGCGGTGATATGGCATATTTCCCCTCTCTCCTCTGCAGGAATGGCGAAAAATGA
This sequence comes from Clostridia bacterium, assembly GCA_017646185.1. GTDB lineage: Bacteria > Bacillota > Clostridia > Oscillospirales > CAG-382 > SFLA01. The sequence continues at coordinate 3,045 of JAGCNA010000168.1, read as the reverse complement.
CTGATGCTCGTATGTATAGCGCATTGCGGAGGTGCCAAGGATCACCTTGCCCTCTTTTGCCCAGGCACGGAACACGTCTATATCCTTTTTGTTGCCGCAGAGAGGCTTATCCACAAACACGGGCACGCCTGCTTCCACGAAAGGACGGCAGGTTTCTATATGCTTATCCCAATCACAGCCCTGAATAAAGGCAACGTCTACCAGAGGAACCATTTCTTCAAGAGTACTACACTTGTGGGTGAGACCGAATTTTTCATAGAAAGCGTTTACTTCCTCTTCCGTACGGAAGGAATCGTTATATATAGCGGTATAGCGGGCTCTGTCCTCTTTAAGCAATATTTCCGCAAAGGAAGGAGCGTGGGAGGTATCGATATTCACGGTGCCGATTTTGATCATAACAAAGCATCCTTTCAAAAACAAATATTTACCATATTTCGATTTTACCCCTTTTTGAAGAAAATGTCAATAAAATCTTACTGCACAGACAGACATATCGTCATCAAAACCGTTTTTACGGCTTAAATCCGTTAATGCGGCGGCGGCAGAGCGTAAATCCTTGCCCGAAAGAAAGGTTTTTTGTATGGCGGAGGGAGAAACATCCACCCCGTCGGACGCCATAAGTATAATATCCCCCTTGCGCAGATTAAAGGCGGTCTGCTTTGGGGTAACCTCTTTTATTATACCCAAAGGCGGTGTTTTTGAACGGATGGCGTACTGCTTGCCGCCCCTTAACAAAAAGCTTGGCGCCGCCCCCGCTTTTACTATTTTTCCACGGGCAAGGACACGGTCGGCCTCCAGAATATCCACGGTGGTAAAGGTTTCCCCCGGCGAAGAAGAAAGGGTATCCCCCAGCAGCATTAAGGCGGAGTTCATATCTCCCCCTGCGCCGATAATCTTTTCAAGATACAAAGCGGCAAGGCGGGACACCATATTCGCCTCCTTGCCCGAGCCCATTCCGTCTGCAACCAGAGAATAAAAGCAGCCGTCCCCGTTTTCAAAAAGACTTACCGTATCCCCCGAAACCTTTTCCCCGTTTCTGGCGCACACCAATTTTACCGATTCGGTGCGCAATGCGGGAACGGTGTTGAACACGGCGGTGGTCTTTTCCCCCAAGCACACGAATTCGGGAGAGGAAAGACATCTGCCCACGGCACGGGCAACCGAGCGGGAAAACTCCCCCGAGGATATGCGGATACTGTCCGGATGGACTCCGAATATCTCCACACGGCGGCTTCTCACCCCCGTAACACGGACTTTTTCATAGTATATTCCCTTTTCCTCCAAAACCTTTTCCACCTTGGATGCCAAGGAATCGTCCTCGGTGCGCTCCTCCTCCGTTTTGCGGGCGGATGCCGAAAGCATATTGGAAAAGCACTTGTATTCCGCACCGAAACGGGAATAAGCGTCCTTTGCGTCTTTCAGGTTTTCCAAGGCGCACCCAAGGGGAATAGAGATTATCTCTTGCTTGTTCGGACATTCCCTGCAAAAGAATTTGGGCATATCCTCATCCGAAAGGGTGCGGTTTTCCGCGCAGGCATCGGCAAGTCGGGTGGCAAGGTCCCCTTTATCCAAAGGACAGCCGCCGCAGGTGTTGCACAGAGTATCCAGCTTTTCCTTTACGGCGGTATAGGCTTTATCTCTGGGAAGCGAGACCGCCGTATCCGAAACGGCGAAAAACAGCCCCGAAAGGGAGGAAAAGCCTGCCGCCAGCGCCGCCATACCCTTGTCCGCCGCAGGAACGGGATTTGTGTTTTGGGGTGATACCTGTTTTTTATACAAAAAGGGCAAGGCGATGATTATTCCCGCAAGTGCCGAAATGGCGATTGGTAGAATATTATCAAAGGAAAGAATATACGCCCCTGCGGTGACGGAAAGCATATATCCCAAAAGGGTGGCAAACAAGGGGGAATCAAAGGCGAAAAGCCCGTGAACAAGCCCGAATATGCCCACCACGGGCACGGCGGAAACTCCGCCCGCCAAGCCGTAGACGAATCCTGCGGCGCCGGAAAGGGGAAAGCCTTTTTCTTTTCCCATAAGGGCGGTCAAAAACACAGCCGCCGCCACGGAAAGAGGCAGGGAAAACAGCTGTACACCCGAAAAGGCACGGCAGATTATAAAGCCGGTAACCAGATAATGAGTGCTTTGCAAAACTATATTTTTATCCCCGAAATATACCAGCATTGTATAAACCGCAGGCAAAAGGATTATAAAAAATATTTTTAAAAGCTTGTCTGCGCCTCCGTCCCATTGGAATATCAGAGTGATCAGCATTAAAGCGCCGTAGGCGGAGGAAAGGAGCAAAGCCCGCCACCACGTATGCTTTCTTTTTGCAAATAAAATACGCATTGCGGCAGTATATATAAGTGCGGCGCAGGCAACAAGGCGGTGGGAGCCCAGCAACACCGCCGAAACCAAAGCTCCCAGAGCGAAAGCGGGAATATTGCCGGTAAAACCGCAAAGATACGCCGCCCCAAAGGGGTATACGCCCCCGTAAAGAGGGGATGCGCCCAACACCGCCCCCAGCAAAAATTCTTTTAAAACGGTAAAATTCAAATGCTTTTTCATACTTCTTTGTCCCTTTACGTTTAGTAGGGAGATTATACCTCTTGCATATAAGCGGAAAATAGTGAAAAACACACGCAAAATTCAAATTTTTATGTTGATTTATTTATCAAAAATGATATAATAATACAGATAATGGGTAAAAATACTTTATTTACGGAAAGGGAGGAAAAAAACAATGATAAATAACTACCTTTGTTCCCAAAATGCTGTTTTTGTAAAAGATATGGACACGGGGGAGATTATTGCAGAGCATAATTCAAAAATCTCATTCCCCTCCGCCAGTGTTATAAAGCTGTTTATTTTATCTTATTTTGCAGGTAAAGAGGATACCGTTATTCCCGTATCCCGAAAAGATATGGTTGGCACCAGCATTATAAGCGAGCTTAAATTAAAATCCGTTACCTTAAAGGATGCGCTTACCTTTATGATATCCTTTTCGGATAACACCGCCACAAACCTGCTTATTAATCTGGCAGGTAT
>JAGCNA010000167.1 GCA_017646185.1 Clostridia bacterium | reverse complement strand
GCATTGTGGAAACGATCCCCGATTACAGCCATCTGTACCCCGAAAAGCGTGAAAACGGCGAAACCTGGGGCTTTATGGGAATGGAAATGGCAGTACTGCCCGAAAATCTTATAGTTGGACACAACGGATCCGGTAACGGCAGCGCAGAGCTTTGGGCGTACAAGGTAGGAGATTACGGTCTGTGGCACGTTGTCGGAGAATTATTCGATTCTCTTCACACCGTCTTTTTGGCAGATGCAGTTATGAACAAACGCAAGGTTGCGGATTTCACTTCGGCGGAAAAGAAAATATGGGATGCTTGTATAAACAACGTTCACGCTCACGAGGGCGAAAACGGGGAAGTGGTGCCGGATATTATTGTGGCAACTAAAGAACAACTGAATGCTTTAAACGATATTCTTTTATCCCACCCCTTGGCAGAAGAATTGAAAGGAATGTTCGTGCAGGCGTTCAACGAAACCAACGAGAGTATAAAAAGGAATATCAGTGCCCAGCTTTCCCATCTTCTCAATTACTGCGCATCTATGTTTATTCTCGATACGCGTATGATGACAGTGCACGATCTGGTGGAAACGAATACACTCCTCATCCCCGAAGACCCCGAAAACAGCAAAATAGGATTGTTTTTGTTTGTGAAATAATAGCAAAAAAGACCGTGGTGACACGGTCTTTTAATGTTATTTGCTTTGATTCATCATATCCTTGTATTCGTCGGAGAAGAAGGAGAATATGCTTGCTCTTCTGGCGGTGGCAAATGCAAGAAAAACTTCGGCGGTGGCGGTTTCGGAATGTTCGCCTTTTCTGTGGTCTGCGTAGGTTCCACCTGCAGAAAAATCGCCCACCGCTGTGCAAAGTGCGGTAGAAATTTCTCCGTTTGCGGGAATTCCCGCAAACACAAGGGAGTTAAGCACACCCATTGTGGCAAGGGCAGAGGATTCCGCCTCGGAATCGTGTACGGTGTTGTCATCTTCGATACAAGAGCCCAGATAGGTAAGCAACCCGTCACGGCTGTTGTTATCGTTGTATTCCTCTCTGTAAGCGGTGATCACGTTAAGCACCATTGCAGATATATAGGGGTCGCAGGAACGGTCATCCTCGTCCACGCCCCAGCCGCCGTCTGCAAGCTGGATATCCGCTATATGGGTGAGTATATCTTTAAGATTGGGAACCTCGGTATCGCAAACGTAAAACGCCATAAGCGCCATACACAAATTCAAAGTAGGCACCTTATAAGGCTTTTCAACCGCTTGGAGCAGGGGAGAGATGTACTTTTCCGCATTGTATCCTTCCACCTCAAAAAGCTGTGTAAGCACGGCACAAGAGATAGCGGAAGCCGCTGTTTCGTACACGCTGTCACCCTCGTAAAGCTGTATTCTGTGGGCAGAAATATCCGCACCCTCCAGATACAAAGCGGAGATAACGCGCCAATCTGTAATAGTTTCTCCCCCATAATATTGCTTAAGCAGGGCGGTATCTGTGGCTTCGCCAAAGGAAACCTCTTTTTCCCCGCAGGAGCAGAGAATTAAAACAAGGGCTAAAAGTATAATGAAAATACGTTTCATATAGTTCACCAAAAAGAGATGATTTAAAGAAATCCGTAGTTGTATTCCAACTACGGATTCTTTTGTTGTTTGTTTTGTAAGACTTGGTGTAAACCGAATTACTTGATAGTAACGGTTGCGCCTTCTTCTTCAAGCTGCTTCTTGATAGCTTCTGCTTCTTCCTTGGAAACGCCGGTCTTAACTGCCTTGGGAGCGCCAACAACGATCTCTTTAGCTTCGCCGAGAGATACGCCGGTG
>JAGCNA010000166.1 GCA_017646185.1 Clostridia bacterium | reverse complement strand
TTTCCTGCCTGTACGTACTTTAGGATATTGTAATATATTTTATAAAAATTTTCAATATGGCAAAACCGCTTTATTTTTAAAAGCAATATCTGTTACTACTCTCACTACCGAGCCAAAACCCGCTCCCCCTTCATCAACAAATTAAACTGTATGCAAAACACCGCCGAGGGGATTAACCTTCGGCGGTATTATATCAATAAAATATAAGTTCTCCGTTTTCGTCGGCGGTTGCGGTTTTAAAGGTCATAGTTCCCGCATATCCATCAATGCCTTTATATCCCGCAAAGACTATTTTGTCCTTCCAAACAGCGCCCTTGGGAACCGATGCGCAGGGGATATCGGGATTTTTGGGCGTTCTCCAATTATCAAAAGGGCTTTCGGATACCATATACCGTGCCTTTGCGTTAAGACTGAATATCAAGTAATATCTGTTTTTATAAAATATATAATCCGGACATTCGGGCTCGGTGCCGTCTTCCGAGATATAGATCGGCTTATCTGTATCACACCAATTTTCAAGATCCCTTGATACAAAATGAGCAAGACAGCCTTTATTTTCTGCAAGAAGCGAAGTGGTGATGATCATATGGAACATTCCGTCTTTGTCTTTTATAATTTTCGGATCGCGGGCACGGGCACGGTTGTACTTTTCGGGCAGGAAAAAACCGAAGTTTTCATCCTTTTTAAAATGATATCCATCATCGGATACACTGCGGCAGATCGGTGCCGCAATAGTTCCTCCCCGCCTCACGGTATAATACAGATACTCCACTCCGTCCTGCTGTATCCAGGAGCCGGTGCATATGGAGCCTTCGGCGGGGTCTGTTATTTCCACCGCCATAGGATGGATGCTCCACCGCAGGAAATCCTTTGTTGAAATATGCTCCCATTGATGTGCGCCCATTCCCCATTTGCTGTAATGATGGTGGCGGTCTTTAAGATAAAGAACGTGATATTCATCACCTCGCACGTAAGGCATACAATCCCCGACAAAAACATTTCTCTCGGGCCGCCAGCCTTCTGCGTTTGAAAATACGCTTAAAACATTTGGATTTTCTTGCTCGGCGGGATAATAAAGTTCGGTTTGTATTTGAAAAGCCGTTTCAAACCCGTCTTCCGGTTGGAACAAACGTGTACCCATAGGCCATTCTTCATCAACAAGTGCGCCGTTAACGTATAACTCTATTCTGTGCTTCATCAAGACAACGGAAACACCGTCGCCCTGCTTAACGCCGCCCTTCAGCACCAGCGGTTCAGAATGAGAATCATACTGAACCTTGCAAAGTAATTCGTCGCCGTGGGTTTGTATTTCAATGGATTTTCTTTCATTATTGTACGAAACGGCGTAAAACGGCATTTCGTCAACAACAAAGGTAAGTATTAAATCGTGCATATCGTACCTCGCTGTTTTGGCAAAGTAATGAATATAGAGGATTTTTAGCGGAAATAATTTTAAAATATTATAGCATATATTCACGCAAAACGCAATATCGCCGAAGTTGATTTGATGCTCTTTTGATGATGTACCCGTTCGATTTGCGAATTTATGAAGCGAAGCGTTCCATAATGTGCCGAAAGGCACGCTTCATTAGCGAAGCGACTTCATTAGCGATAGCGTCTTC
>JAGCNA010000017.1 GCA_017646185.1 Clostridia bacterium | reverse complement strand
CCCCGAAATATATTTTTCCTACACGGGCAAGGACAACGCCCTTATGCTGGAAAACCTGCGTATACTGCTGGACAAGGTGGGAAGCGAGCGGATAATCGTCCGTGTACCTCTTATCCCCCAGTTCAACACCGATGAGGACAGGCAGAAAAGCAAAGAATTGCTTACCCGAATGGGTGTAACCCGTTTTGATCTGTTTGATTACAAGATAAAGGAGAGAAAGTAAATGAAAACACGCATTTTTATTATGCTTTTGCTGGCGGCTGTGCTTGCCTTTTCCGCCTGCAACAGTATGAGCGCACAAAGCAACAATAATAACCCTGCCGCAGGTGCGGGACAGACCGAAAGCAAGGACGGTACGGATAACCCTTACGACGTTGTTGTAAGCACCGCAGACGAAAACGAAAGCCACGATTATTCCTTCCCCGAACCGCCGGAAACAGTAACCGACGAAATGAAAGAGGATGCGTTAAAAACCTATCTTGAAACGGATAAAAATACTTACGGTTGGAACGATACCGTTAAATTCAGAATTATAACCGTAAGCGAAACGGCTTATGTAACTTACGGTCACGGATTCGATATTGAAGCCTGGGACGAAGAAAAGGGTGAATGGGTAAAAGCCAACGCCGACCACGCCGAATGGACCGAAGAAGGCTGTATAGGTGTCGGCGGCGGAAGCGATAAATTTCTGATATCCGCCAGAGTAAAAGAAGGATACAAAAAATACCGCGTGGCAAACGAGATAAGCGTTGACGGTGTGTTTCTCACCGCATATTCCAATGAATTTACAATAGAATAAGGAATTAACAGAAAGCGAGGCTAAAAATGGCAAAGAAAATATTTAAAATAATATGTCTGTTTATCCCTTTGCTGTTAGTGGTTGCTCTAATACTCCCTTACGGAATCTTAAATTCAAAGCTTTTGGTAGATATACTCGGATGCGGATGCCCCGTTTTGGATGAATACGGAAATCCCGTGAGGCGGGATTTTAATGCAAACGATTTTTCTGCTCTGTTCTGGACCTGTGTTTGGATATGTTCCTTCCTCCTTTCCCTGCCCTTTGCATTTAAGATAATACCAAAAGGAAAAACGTGGCAGAAATGTGTGTATATACTTGCCAACGCTTTGTGTACCGCGTGGATTGCCCACTGGGCATACATTAATATGCTCTGGTGCTGATCCTTGCATAAATAAAAGCAAAAAGTGTATAATTGTGCAAAAAAATTTATAAATTTTCATTGACATACGAGCTGTAAAGTGGTATATTAATAGCATCTTTTATTTATGGTTCAGAAAGGCAAAAGAAAATGAAAAAGATTATTGCATTATTATTAACCTTGCTTATGGTTACAGCATTCACTGCGTGTGATACTCCCGGCGAAGATGACGGCAAGTTTGTTATCGGTGTTGTTCAGCTTGCTCCTCACCCTGCGTTGGACGCCGCTACACAAGGCTTTATTGATGCTGTTAAGGCAGAGCTTGGAGAAGAAAACGTTGTTGTTAAAGTTGAGATCGCAGCAGGCGATACCGCTACCTGCGCTCCTATCGTAAGTTCTTTCGTTTCCGAAGGCGTAGACCTTATTATGGCAAACGCTACTCCCGCACTTCAGTCTGCGGTTGCTGCTACTACAGATATTCCCATTCTCGGCACCTCTGTTACCGAATACGGCGTTGCACTGGGCATAAAGGATTTTAGCGGAATTGTTGGCGGAAACGTTTCCGGCACTTCCGACCTTGCTCCTCTTGACCAGCAGGCGGCTATGGTTAAAGAATGGTTCCCCGAAGCGAAAACTGTTGGCCTTGTTTACTGCTCTGCAGAAGCTAACTCTCAGTATCAGGTAGACGAGGTTCAGAAAGAACTTGTAAAGCTTGGCTTTACCTGCAAGCAGTACGCTTTTGCAGATTCCAATGAAATGCAGTCCGTTGTACAGAAAGCGGCTGACGAATCCGACGTTATTTACCTTCCCACCGATAACACCGTTGCAAACGCTGTTGGTATTGTAGACGGTATCTGCCGTCCCATGAAGGTGCCCGTTATTGCAGGCGAAGAAGGAATCTGTTCCGGCTGCGGCGTTGCAACCCTTTCTATCAACTACTACGATCTCGGTGTAACCACCGGCAAAATGGCAGCTCAGATACTTAAAGGCGAAGCAGACATTTCCACTATGGAAGTACAGTACGTTGAACAGGCGAAGCTTTCCAAAAAGTACAACAAAGAAATTTGCGACGAACTGGGTATCACTCCTCCCGAAGGATACGTTGCAATAGAAAAAGCTGACTAAAACATAATATTTTGAAGGCGAGATGGGAAAACCACCTCGCCTGCATTATCCTAAAGACAAAAAATCGGTTTATAGAGGATTTACATATGAGCAGTTTTATCAATGCCCTTCCCAGCGCAGTGGCGCAGGGGCTTATATGGGGCATAATGGCGATTGGCGTATATATTACGTACAGACTTCTTGACGTGGCGGACCTTACGGTTGACGGCTCCTTCTGCACCGGCGGTGCGGTTTGCGCTATGATGATAGTTGCAGGCCACAACGTGTGGGTATCCATGCTGGTAGCCTTTATTGTAGGTATGCTTACCGGTTGGGTTACGGGAATACTTCACACAAAGCTGGGAATCCCCGCTATTCTTGCCGGCATCCTTACACAGCTTGCATTGTGGTCGGTCAACCTTGCCATAATGGCTATGAAAGCAAACCAGCCCATTAATGCAGGCAGCTTTAATTTGTTGGTTTCTCTCCGTTACCTGCAAGACGTTGCAAAGGGGCTCAAGCCCTTCTATATGCACCCCTTGTTCACGGTAGGTCTGTTTACCGTGGGAATTATTGCTTTGCTTTACTGGTTCTTCGGTACCGAATTAGGCGCTTCACTCCGCGCTACCGGAGCAAACGAAAATATGTCCCGCGCACAGGGTATCAACACCAATTTCAACAAGGTTTTGGGACTTATGATCTCCAACGGTCTTGTTGCTTTGTCCGGCGCATTGCTGGCGCAGTATCAAAGCTTTGCGGATATCAACATGGGCAGAGGCGCAATAGTTATAGGACTTGCCGCAGTTATTATCGGTGAAGTTTTGTTCAGCAAAATATTCCGCAACTTTGCACTCAAGCTGCTTTCGGTAAGTCTGGGCGCAATAATATACTATATAGTTATTCAGGCAGTAATAAGTCTGTTGGATATCAACTCCAACTATATGAAGCTTATTTCCGCAGTCATCGTTGCAATATTCCTTGCAGTGCCTTATCTGCGCCACAGCTTCAGAGGCAAGCGTTCAAAGCCCGCTAAAGCCGGAAAGGATAAGACCAATGCTTAAAGTACAAAATATATGCAAGGTATTCAATGCCGGAACGGTTAACGAAAAGGTTGCCATTAACGACCTTTCTCTTGAGCTTAAAAAGGGTGATTTCGTTACGGTTATCGGCGGTAACGGAGCAGGAAAAAGTACGTTGCTTAACTGCGTTTCCGGTGCGTATATAACCGACGCGGGCAATATTCTGATCGACGGAGTCGACGTTACTTTTCTGCCCGAGCACAAAAGGGCGAAATATATAGGCAGAGTTTTTCAGGACCCTATGATGGGAACTGCCGCTACGATGCAGATAGAAGAAAATCTGGCGCTGGCTTCCAGACGCGGAAAAATCCGCCTGCTGGGCCCCGGTATTACCAAAAAGGAAAGAGAAGAATACCGCGAACAGCTTAAAATTTTGGGTCTTGGTCTGGAGGACCGTATGACTGCCAAAGTCGGTCTGCTTTCCGGCGGACAAAGACAAGCGCTTACTTTGCTTATGGCCACAATGAAACAGCCCAAGCTTTTGCTTCTTGACGAGCATACGGCAGCTCTTGACCCCAAGACTGCGGCAAAGGTGCTTGAAACTACAGAGAAAATTGTAACAAAAAACAACCTTACCACCCTTATGATAACCCATAATATGAAGGACGCCATTGCATACGGCAACCGTCTTATTATGATGCACGAGGGCAGAGTGGTTGTAGACGTTTGCGGTGAAGAAAAGAAAAACCTTACTGTTGAACAGCTTATGGGACTTTTCTCCAAGACAAGCGGAAGCGAGATCGCAAACGATAAATTACTTTTATCATAATAATTTACTTCAAGAAAAACACACCAAGAAGCGTCTTGGTGTGTTTTTTGTGTCTTAACGTCGAACCGCGTAATATATTGATATTACGGAGGTTGATGTTTTTTGGCAGAAATAATAAACGGAATTTTAATTCCCTTTTTGGGCACGGCTTTGGGTGCCGCCTGCGTATTCTTTTTAAAAGGCACTCTTAAAGAAAACTTGCGAAAAGCGTTTAACGGATTTGCCGCGGGAGTTATGGTGGCGGCATCCTTTTTCAGTCTTTTGCTGCCCTCTATAGAACAATCCCAAAGCCTTGGGGTGTTTTGCTTTTTCCCTGCGGTTTTGGGACTTTGCCTTGGTTTTGGTTTTTTGCTCTTGCTTGATATTGTTATTCCCCGCATAACCCAACGTTGCGGAGTTTCCAAAAGCCCCTCTATGCTGTTTTTAGCGGTAACATTACACAATATACCCGAAGGAATGGCGGTGGGTGTGGTTCTGGCAGGACTGGCGGCAGACAGCGGGGATATAACCGCCGCATCCGCTTTGGCGCTGTCTTTGGGGATAGCGTTTCAAAACTTTCCCGAAGGGGCGATAATTTCCCTTCCTCTGCGGGCAAAGGGAAAAGGGCGGTGGAACGCATTTTTATGGGGCGCCCTTTCCGGCGCGGCAGAGCCTGTGGCGGCAGTATGCACCCTTTTGCTGGCGGGATTGGTAGTACCTCTTATCCCCTACTTTTTGTCCTTTGCCGCGGGAGCTATGTTTTACGTGGTGGCAGAGGAGCTGTTAAAGGAAAATTCCCATATAGGCACCCTGTTTTTTGCTGTGGGAATCTCTCTTATGACAGTAATATCCTGCGCGCTGTAATACTTGAAAAAACTTTTAATATGATGTATAATAGCTTTGATCCCATTAAAAGGAAGTAAGTATAATGATTTTTGAAAAACAGATAGAAAAAGTATTCCGTTCCACCCTTTACCGCAGATGCGATGATGACGGAAGCACCTTTTATTTTTCCCATAAAGATTTTAACGGATTGCAAGCACAGCCTTACACCTTTGTTTCTTCTATGGGAAACACCCTTAAAGGGTATTTTTATCCAT
>JAGCNA010000165.1 GCA_017646185.1 Clostridia bacterium | reverse complement strand
GTTGCCCGATTCAAAATCTGCGCCTCTCGCCTTCTGTGCGGAGATTATTTTGTCCGTTTCCTCAATAAGAGTGGGAATAAATCTCAGCGCAATAGACATCATCATCGCAAAATCGTGAACGGGAACACCGATTTTCTTTAAGGGAACAAGCAACCGTTCAATACCGTCCGTAAGGTCCAGCGGGGAAGTGGTGTAGGTAAGCAAAACGCTGGTGCCGGTTACAAGACTGGTAAGACGGATCACCATTTTCACCGCATTTTCAATACCTTCACGGTATATCTTTATAAATTTCCATTGCCAGAGTATGTCTTCGCCGTTGGCGAAAAACAGATTTATTACCGCAGTGAACAGCAAAACGAACAACAGCGGCTTTAAGGATTTCAGTACCGTTTTCAAGGGGATTTCGGATATCATCACAAGCAATCCCGTGGCTATAACCACAAAGCCGAAAGCGAAAGCGGTTTTTGCGCACAGCACGAACACCAGATACACAATAAGCATCAGTATCTTTATACGGGCATCCGTACGGTGCAAAATGGAATCTCCCGGGAAATACTGTCCCAGGGTTATATCTTTAAGCATTAAATATACCTTTTTCTCTTAATAATTTTTCTCCGAACTTTACTGTGTAAACGTCGTCTCTTTCGGAAAGACCGCGTTTTTTCAGTTCGTGAAACAGTCTTGTTATCTGAGGCAGGTCCAAGGATGAATTTGCCAGAGAATCTATATCGGAAAATATCTTTTCAACGCTTCCGTGGGCAAATACCTTGCCTTCTTTAAGAACCAGAATCATATCGGAATACTTGGCAACGTCCTCCATGCTGTGGGAAATCAGTACCACCGTGCCGTCGGTTTCGTTTTTGTAGTTGATTATTCCGTTAAGAATATCGGTTTTTCCCACGGGGTCAAGTCCTGCCGCAGGTTCGTCAAGCACCAGATATTCGGGACGCATAGCCATAACTCCCGCAATGGCAACTCTCCGCTTTTGTCCGCCGGAAAGCTCAAAAGGGGAACGGTTCAGAGAATCTTCGGGAATACCGCACAGCTTTGCCGCTTCCGCAACCCGCAAGGCTATTTCGTTTTCGTCAAGTCCCATGTTCTTGGGCCCGAATGCAATATCCTTGCCCACGGTTTCCTCGAAAAGCTGGTATTCGGGATACTGGAAGGCAAGTCCCACCTTAAAGCGGATTTTGGATATTTCCTTGGGCTTTTCCCAGATATCCGTGCCGTCAAGATATATGTTTCCCGAAGTGGGCTTGTTAAGTCCGTTAAGAAGCTGTGCGAGGGTGGATTTTCCGCTTCCCGTATGACCTATAATTCCCGTTATCTTTCCTTTGGGGAATTCAATGTTGATATTATCCAGAGCGATCTTTCGGAAAGGGGTTCCCTCACCGTAGACCACCGATACGTTTTCAAGTTTTAAAGACATTTCTTTTTAATTTCCTCTTCGATAACATCTGCGGCTTCCTTTGCGTGCAACGCGGCGGGAAGTCCCAGATCATATAAAAGCTCGGTTACCTGAGGCACCGCAAGAGAAAGCTTTCTCAGTTCGTCAACTCTTGCGAATATCTCGCGGGGGGTGCCGTCCATAGCCACCTCGCCCTTGTTCATAACCACGATACGGTCAGCCATAGCCGCTTCGTTCATATGGTGGGTGACGGTGATAACGGTAATACCACGTTGGTTAAGCTTACGCATAGTATCGGATATCTCCCGTCTTCCCGCAGGGTCAAGCATTGCGGTGGCTTCGTCAAAAACAATACATTGGGGATTCATGGCAAGAATACCCGCAATAGCTATTCTTTGCTTTTGACCGCCGGAAAGCTTGTAGGTGGAATGTAACGCATATTCCGTCATTCCCACAGCGGCAAGGGCATCGTCAACCGCTTTTCGAATCTGTGCAGGCTCCACGCCCAGATTTTCCGGTGCAAAGGCAACGTCTTCCTCTACCACCGAAGAAACTATCTGGTTATCGGGGTTTTGAAAAACCATTCCGCACTTTTCCCGTATGGAAGCCATATTATCCTCGTCGGCTGTGTCCATTCCGTCGATCAGCACTTTACCGCCGGTAGGGGTAAAAATACCGCACAAAAGCTTTGCCAGGGTGGATTTTCCGCTTCCGTTGTGACCTATTATTGCGGTATAACTGCCTTTTTTAAAGGAAAGGGAAACCTCCTTAACCGCAGGCACCAGATTTCCTTCATAGGTGTAGGTCAGTTTATCTGCTTGTATAAACCCCATATCTACCTCGCCGTCCATCTGCTTGCGGCACCGCAGGGAAGATACATTCCGCTTGCTTCTACGGGCAGACCGATCTCGTCACTTTCCACTTTTCCGCCGAATTTTTCGCACAGGTGTCTGCCCAGAATATATCCGCAGGTGGAAGCGGACAGACCGGTGGTGTAGGAATTAAGCAGAACGAACAGAGGATCATCGGAAATAACACCGGTAATAAGACCGATAAGATTATCCAGAGACTGTTCAAGCATCCATCTTTCTCCCTTGGGACCTCTTCCGAATGAGGGAGGGTCCAAGATAACCGCATCGTATCTGTTGCCGCGCTTTATCTCTCTTTCGACAAACTTTACGCAATCGTCAACTATATATCTAATTCCGTCTGCAGGTACGCCGGAAAGGGATGCGTTTTGCTTTGCTTTAAGCACCATTCCCTTGGAAGCGTCCACGTGGCAAACAAATGCACCCGCTTTTGCGGCGGCAACGCTTGCTCCTCCCGTGTATGCAAACAGATTAAGCAGCTTTATTTTTCTGCCGGAATTTTTTATTAAAGGTGCAAACCAATCCCAGTTTGCCGCCTGCTCGGGGAAAAGTCCCGTGTGCTTGAATCCCATGGGGGACAGCACAAAAGTCATATCTCCGTAAGAAATATTCCATTCTTCGGGAATATCCTTTTTTATCCAGCTTCCTCCGCCTCCCTCGCGGCGGTAAACACCGTCCGCCTTTTTCCAGAGAGGGCTTTTTTTCGCACCGTTCCAGATAACCTGAGGGTCGGGACGTATCAGCAAATGACCGCTCCAGCTTTCAAGTCTTTCTCCGTCGGATGCATCTATAAGTCGGTATTCTTTCCAACCGTCTGCAGTAAACATACTATTACTCCATCAATAATTGTTGTGTGTCTTTTACTCCGGGAAGGGGCAATCCCAGATGCTCGTAAGCCGCAGGGGTAGCGCATCTTCCTCGGGGTGTTCTGTTAATAAAGCCCAGTTGCATAAGATAAGGCTCGTATACGTCTTCCAGGGTAATGGATTCTTCTCCTATAACTGCGGAAAGGGTTTCCAGACCCACGGGGCCGCCGCCGAAATTCTTTATAATGGCATTAAGCATCCGTCTGTCCACCGAATCCAATCCTAAAGAATCG
>JAGCNA010000016.1 GCA_017646185.1 Clostridia bacterium | reverse complement strand
TTCCACCCCCTTCAGACGAGGCTTGAAGCAGGATATCTGCGAATGCGGTTATGCCACCACCGTCGTCTTGCCCATTCTGAAGATCAGCCCCGTAATAACCGTAGTGGTTTTGGTGGTTTTGGCGGCTTCCGTTGCGGGACTCGTATTGGCGGTAAAGAAAAAAAGGAGCAAAACGAAAAATGTATGCGATCAGTAAAACGGCAAAACATATAGTTGTTTGTGTGGCGATGCTTCTTTCCATCTTCACCTTCTGCGCCGTAAACGCAGATGCGGCAGAGGAAACAAGCGGCACTTGGGGAGAAAATCTTACCTGGTCGTTTAACCCTCAAACAGCCACCCTGACCATAGAGGGAACAGGGGAGATGAACTCGGGAGCGTATCCTTGGTCCGATTACGCGAAAGAGGTTAAGCACATCATCCTGCCCGAAGGACTTTTAAATATCAGTTCATCGGCATTCCGCAATTTTCTTGTCCTTGAGGATATTAATATACCCGCTACCGTTACTTTGATCGATTCATACTCATTCCAGAATTGCCGTGAACTCAAGAGTATAGTTATACCGGGTAAGGTGGATGAAATGGGTTATAGTGTTTTCGAAAACTGTGTTTCTCTTGAAAGCGCAACTATTGAAGCCGGTGATCTGTGGACTCTTCCCCATGCTACGTTTAGGGAATGCAGGAAGCTTGTGAATGTTTCTTTGCCCGATACGCTTTCTTTTATCGAAAACGGTGCTTTTGAAAACTGTCTATCCTTGGAGAGCATTCGTTTGCCTAAAGACCATCAAAATCTTGCAAGTAACTTTTTGATCGGATGCGAAAGCCTAAAGAGAATTTACGATGATTGCGATTATTGCGTGCTCAGATTTTCTGTTTACGACGACAGGGAGTTTATTACCTCGCTTAATCTGGAATACATTTTCTTCTCTGCCGATTATCTCAAAAATTACCCTTGTATTCCTACCGAGGGCGATAAAATAGTTTCAGAGGTTGTAAACGGTGTTCTTTATTACGGTTATCCTCCTCTTGAATGGGATTCGGTGGTGCTTCATACCTTTGAAAAGTATGTTCGGGAAGATCAAACTCACCAAGCGATTTGCTCTGTATGCGGATATGAATCCAAGCCGACAGCGCACGATTATTCCCACAACAGCGAAACCATAGAGCGCGAAGATTATACGCTCATTAATCGCTATTGCGTGTGCGGTGCTTTTACACAAACTACCGAAAAGCGTCTTTTTGATGATGATCTTATCACCGCTTTGATCATTATTGTTTGCGGTTCTTTGCTTTTTGAAGCTGTCAATGCGATACTGGTGGTTATTATTATCCGCGCGGTAATTAAAAACAAAAGAAAAAAAGCCAATGAAAAAACCTCCGAATAATCGGAGGTTTTGTTTTTGCGGGTTATTCTTCCTTTTCTTTAATCAGCTCTGCCATTTCAGACATAATATCGGCAATCTTTATGTTCTGGGGGCACACGGCTTCGCAGGCGCGGCATCCGATGCAGGCAGAGGGCTTTTTGTCCTCTTCCAGCTTCTTCACGCCGTACAGACCCTCGTAATCCTTGCGGTTGTAAGCCTTAATAAGCTCGGGAATATCAAGGGAAGCGGGGCATCCCTCGGTACAGTAACGGCAGGCGGTGCAGGGAACGGAATTGAGCATTCCTTCCGCAATCTTTGCCAGCGTTGCGTTTTCCTCCTCGCTTAAAGGCTTAAAGGAAGAGAAGGTGTTTATATTATCGGTAATCTGCTGCATATTGGACATACCGGAAAGCACCATGGTTACACCCTTGATGCTTTGCAGATATCTGAACGCCCAAGCGGGAATTCCCTCTTCGGGACGGAGCGCTTTAAGGGCTTCTTCGTCACCCTGTGCAAGGGATGCCAGCTTTCCGCCGCGCACGGGCTCCATTACCCAGATGGGAATGTTGCGCTCGTTTAGTAATTCCACCTTTGCCTTGGCGTCCTGCAAGGTCCAGTCCAGCCAGTTAAGCTGTATCTGTACAAATTCAATGTCTTTTCCGTATTTATCAAGGAAAGCCCGCAAGGTTTCAAGATCGCAGTGGCAGGAAACACCAAGGTGCTTTATTCTGCCCGCATCTCTCTGCTTGCACAGATATGTATAAAGCCCGTATTTTTCGTCATCCAGATACCAGGGTGCATTGCGGGAGAACAGATTGTGGAACAAATAAAAATCAAAATATTCCACATCGCATTTTTTAAGCTGTTTTTCAAATATCTCTTCGTGGTTAATAACGTTTTCTTCACTGAATCCGGGAAACTTGGATGCAAGATAAAAGCTGTCGCGGGGGTAATTTTTAAGCATCTGTCCGCATACGATCTCGCTGTTTCCGTTGTGGTAACCGAAAGCGGTGTCGAAATAATTAATTCCGTTTTCAATTGCGTAATCAAAAATCTCTTTGGTTTTTTCAAGGTCTATATTGGCATAATCATCGCCAACCACGGGAAAACGCATGGTGCCGAGCCCCAGAGCAGATAACTTTTTGTCCTTAAAAGTGTTGTAAAGCATATTATTAACCTCGCTTTTTTCATACTGTTAAATATCATTATACATTATACAAAGCAAAAAGCAAGGGGCAGAATATTAAAAACTTGACAAAATCTTATGAAAGATATAAAATAATTAAAGAAAATCACTTTTTGGGGGTATATTCATGGAAGAATTGCGTAACAAGTTCAGAGAAGCCTGCGCATATTACTCCGCTTTGGCAGATGTTGAAAAAAAGATAGATGCTCACAGCGAAACCGTTAACCAATTGGAAAAAAACCGTGATATAGAAAAGGAAAAGGCTTGCGGAAGTACGCTTTCCTCCATTATAAAGGTTATTCCTTGGGCGATCGGATTACCTGCCGCAGGGCTTATCATCACTTTTGGGTTGTACTTTATATGCGTTGCGGTAATGTTCGGCATGGAAGATGCTTCTATCGGCGCAAGTCTGAGCGCATCCTTTATTACGTTGGTAATTCTTTTCGGAGGCGTAGGCGTTTCCGCGCTTTTGGAAATTGTACCGTGGATATGGTGGCTTGCTGTCGGCAGAAAAAAGCGGAAAGAAAAGCAGGAAGCTTTTCTCGAAGAGTGGCATTCCGTTCACGGCGGGGAATATGAAAACGCATTAAAGCAGATAGACGTTTTACTTAAAGCCCGCGCAGATTATATAACGGAGCGGCAGGCGGTGCTGGAATTTCTCCCTGCAGAGTATAGGGACGGTATCGCCGTAACATATATGACAAAGCTTTTAAGGGACAACCGCGCAAGCGACCTTAAGGAAGCACTCGGCTTGTATGACCAACAGCTTCACAGATGGAAGCTGGAGGGAGCGTTAAAAACAGAAGCCGCCAAAAGAGATTACGTTCGCAAATCCCTTGAAGAATTGAAATAAAACAAAAAAATCCGCCCGCAGGCGGATTTTTTACTATAGTTCGTCGTTTATAGTTTTAGGGGTGATTTTTTTGGGTGATTTTGTTCGGGGTCCCCGAAAAATCGTTTTCCGTGAAATCTACTGTCTGTTTGAACCGTAATCAGAAAACATTTTTTGGGGTGATTCAGTCTGCATCGGGAATATAGTCAACAGCAGATTGTGCTTTCACGGGGATCGCATCGCCGTGGCGGACAAGGAGCATGGTTATAAGCGCCAGACCAACGAAAACGGTGGCATAGGGGAACAGAGTCTTCATTCCCAGATTATCCATAAACAGACCGCTTATATAAGGAGTCACGGTTTGCGCCGCCATAGACGCGGTGTAATAAAATCCCGTGTATTTACCCACGTTTCCGCCCTTGGCAAGCTCAACGACCATGGGGAAGGAGTTTACGTTTATAGTCGCCCAGCCGATACCTGCCAAAGCGAATATTACCAGCATTACGGGAAGGGGAGTGCCGTTATCCATAAATGCGGCGGTAAGGAACGCTCCGCCCAGCATAACCACGCCGGCAATAACCATTTTCTTTCTGCCCAGCTTTGTGGATATAATACCTACGGGGATAAAGGCGATAAGTGCGGCGATATTTGCCACAAGGAGTGAGCTGTTGTAATCCAGATTAAGCACGTTGCCTGCGTAAACGGAATACTTACTGGTAACGGCGTTGTAGCCCATATACCAAAAGATTACAGAAGCGAGCAGCAGTAAAAAGGATCTTCTTTCCGCTTTGGAAAGTGCTTTGTTGCCATCCTGCGCTTGTTCGCTTTCGTCAATACCGTATTTTTTGGATACGTCTTCCATATCCTTAACAAACTTTCTCTCTTTTACGGTGGCAACAAACAGCACGAGGCAGATAAGCATAAGTCCCGCAACCGCAAGGAAATATCCCGTATAGCTCATAAAGCTGTTTTTGGTACTGCCGGTACCCAAAACCATACCCAGCCCCAGTATGCAGGAACCGCCGATAGTACCCATAAGGTTTATAACGGCATTACCCTTGGAACGGAGCGGCTTCGGTGTAACGTCAGGCATCAAAGCAACGGCGGGGGTACGGTAGGTGGACATTGCAAGAAGCACCGCAAACAACACGCCTATAAACAGAATAAGGGTAGACGGGTCTTTCTTTGTTACCTCGTTAAGAATATACGCCTGTCTTGCGGGCACAACGTAATCCGTGTAACTGTCCGTCGCTTTTCCCTCTGCATCCTCTGCGGGCAGGTTTATAAATTCGCTTTTTTCAAATTTTTCCTGCAAAACAAACTCATCACCGTCGGGAGTGAGCAGCGTTTCGGGATACTCGTAATCATAAAGCAGTTCTCTTACCTCCATACTGTGTATATCGGTAACTGCTTCAATCTTTTTAAGCTGTGCGGCATCCACAAAGGAGAGGGATGCGAATATAAGCAAAGAAGCCAAGGTTCCCGCAATAATAAAAGGGGTTCTTCTGCCCAGCTTGCTCTTGCATTTATCGGAAAGCACTCCGAACAAGGGGAGCAAAAACAGCGCCAGCACGTTGTCCAGAGCCATAATAATTCCGGAAGCGGATTGGGACATACCGAAACGGTCGGTAAGTATCTTGGGGATAATGGTGTCATACGCCTGCCAGAAGGCTGTTATAAGGAAAAATGCAAAGCCAACACACAGAACGCGTTTGTAATTAAGCTTCATTTACGTATCATCCTTTCCTGTGGTATAGTATTACCAACTTTTATTTTACCATATTCTTTTTAATTTTTCAACTCCCTGCGCCCCTTGATTTTCGCAAGCGCTTATAGTATAATTAAATAAATACTTGAAAAAGGAGTATTTCTTATGAAAAAAATATTTGCATTTGTTGTTTTATCCTGTATTTTGATTTGCTTTTGCGCCTGCGACGGAGGCGAAACGCAGAATAATTCTTCCCTGAACGATGTAAGCGCAGAGCAGAGCGAGCAAAGCGAGGAGGTATCTATCGACTATATGGCAGAGGCAGAAAAGGTAATTTCCTCTCTGGATTACGAAAACACCGGCAAAATGGGTGATATAGACGGCCCCGCTTTCGCCGTATATTCAAACACGGGCTTTTCCGGCGCATCCGCAACCCTTGACCTTGAGGGAATGGAAATAAAAACCCTTATGGCAGACGGAAAATACCTTAACGGTTACGTATTTTTGGGTATTGACGTATACGAAGGTGCTTGGTGGCAAAACTGTGTGGACGTTGGTCTGTGCTGGTCCGGTACTTCCGGCGGCTGGCATATCTTCTATAATATGTACGAGCCCGTAAACCAATCCACCCCCACTTGGTATGAATCCTCCAAAAAGCTTCCCAAAAACGATACATACGTTATGACACTTAAGCTTATCGAGGACGAAAAGGCTCTTCTCACCGTAGAAGCGGTTAACAGCAACTTTAAGGATTCCGTAGAGGTAGAGGTTAAGGGCGCCAAGGCGGACGGAAGCAACACCGCATTTTTGTTCAACGTAGCTCTTGATTACCCTCAAAACAACAAGGTGGATGTTAACGGCAAGCCCAGCGAAAACTGGAAGGATATTACCTACGGCAACACCGATAAGGGCGTGTATTTAAAATCCTTCCGCGCTTATGATCTCACCTTGTATCAGGGTGAAGAGGCTTTGGACTGGACAAACGATAAGAATTCCGCAGTAAGCATCTGGCCCGATAAAAAAGAAGGCTTCGATTACGCTCCCACACAGGTGGGACTCTTTGACGGCACAGAATATTACATCAATCTTGATATGAACCGTAAGGACTGATTTATGAAAAAAATATTTATAACACTTTTAGTAATACTTTCTCTCCTTCTCTGCTCTTGCGGAGGCGAAGATGTTTCAAAAGCCCCTGCAGAAAGCAACCCCGTGCCCCCGCAGGAATCTGTGGGCGGAGATAGTTCGGCGCAGGAATCTGTACCCGATACAACTTCCCAACCCGACCAAAACGGTGACGTTTCACTCCCCGCAGATACGGATTACCAAACCGCGCAGGTAAACGCCAGCGGTCATTTCCTTTCCGATTACGGATGCGGATTGGATATAGAGGTTATCTGGACGTTGGAAACCACTTCTCCCGGCAAGGTGCTGTATACGGCAGAGGTGTACCTTATTTCCTATTCCATTAAAATAGGTGCCCGTTACAGCGATTGTTATCTTACCGTAAACGGGGAAAAGGTATCCTTTACCACCGCCGCGGTAGAAGCAGAGGGAGGCGACGACCGTGCCCGTACCCACCTTGCGTCCGTGGAAAAGGAATTGGAATTAAGTTATGATAACCATATTTACACCGTTTCCGTTTCCTTCCCCTTCAGAGGAACCTATAACGACGTAGCACTTCCCAAGCTTGAAGCATCGGGAATTATTAACGTAAAGACCGACGGCACGGTGGAAAACTAAGTTTGCCCCAAGGGGCAAGTGAAGTTTACTTCGTAAGTGAAGTTATCCTGCGGATAGTGAAGTTTTGCCATTGGCAAAGCGGCAAACTTAACTTCACTTGGGCGAAGCGC
>JAGCNA010000164.1 GCA_017646185.1 Clostridia bacterium | reverse complement strand
TTCAAGCAAAATAAGGGTAGTGTGCAGTCCTGCGGCGGAATTGCGTATAACCTTTCCGGCGGGAGAAATATCCTTAATTTCTGCGGTGGAAAGGATATTTATGGCATTTACCGCACCCTTTGCCTTTATGCTTAACTCACCGTCAATTTTCACGCCTGCATTTACAATGCCGTCGGTAAGCGCCTTGTCTCCTGCGCTCGTTATGGTGTTTACGTCCCCCACGGGGAAAGCCGCTTCGGAATAGGGTGTATGAAGCGTAACGGGCGTGCTTGCGCCCCAAACCTCAATTTCATCGGTGGCGAAAATTCCGTCCGCATAAGTAAACACCTTTATATATCTCGCTTCCACCGTGGCGGGACGGGTGACGGTGAATCGGCTTTGCCTGTTCTTTGCTTCCACAAGGAAGGATTGACCGAAATCCTCCCAATTTTCCCCGTCTGTAGAATAGCGCACGGAGATTCGTGTGGGCACTACCGCCTTTATATCGCCGGAGATAAACGCGCTCAAAGATACCTCGGAAACGTTCTTCACTTCCCCAAGGTCAAGGGTGATTATATTTCCTTTTTTCTGTGTAAGCCCATCCTGCTCGTGGGATGTCTTTGCGGCAACAACGCTGTCATCCCCCGTAAAGTACACGCCGTCCGTAAGCTTTAAGCCCTCTTTATCGGAATACGCCTTCATTCCCGTGCCTTCCCATACGTAGGAAGCACCCACGGAAAGCAAGGTCTTTTTTGCATAAGGCAAAGCCGTAACGGTTATACCGGAAAGGGAAACGCTGTCTTTTTCAAAAACTATGTTAAACGCCTTGCTGTCGGTGTTAAAACTAAAGGTATCGGTATCAAATTCCCCCAAAAACTTTGTGAAATTATATCCGTCATCGGAAGCGTACACCTTGTAAGCGCAGTTTGCGCCCTTTAATTCCACCGTGCCATTCGGCGCGGGGAAGCCGATATCTATAAATAAAGAAACTCTGTCAACGGGGTTTTTCTCTTTGTGGGTAGCGTTATACCAATCGGTAAATTCCAGCTCCTCGGGTATATTCTCATCAAGCGTAAGGGAGTATTTGCCCTCGCTTTCCGTCATAACCGTGCCGCTTTCGGGCCATACACGGATATTTTCAAGCACGTAAGGCTCTGTAATCGGCTTTTCACAGCTTGTCATAAAAATACCTCCGATCAAAAAAATGCACAGAAAAAGGCAAATGTGTTTTCTCATTTTTTAACTCTCCTTACTCTCCTTTTTGCTTGAAAATATTTTACCATACGCTTACCGCTTTTGTCAACGAGGGAAAAGTTTGTGTTGAAAAAGAAAAAGGTATAGGGTATAATATAGCAAAATTTATCAAAGCAGAAATGTAGAGGAATAAATTATGAACAAATCCCGCATATTTCGTTTGTTTGCGCTTGTTCTTTTGGTCTGTCTCGCCGCCTCGGCGTGCGAGCTGATGAACGCTACCGTTTCCGATGGGGAATTACCGCCTCTGGTCGGCACCCCCGACGGAGAGCTTGCGGACAACGCCTGCTACCTGTATACTCCTCAGATGGTAGAGGATACCTTTAAGTATCTTGACGAGATATACATAGAAAAATATCCCGAAATGGCTTTGCGCTGGGAGCACGGCACCGGTGCGGACCAGCGTATAATAACCGCCGTTGCTCAGCAGATCACAGCGGGCTGTACCACGGACGTGGAAAAGGTCAACGCTATCTATAAATGGATCGTTGATAATATTACCTATGGGACACTATCTTCTCCTTTTTCCTTCGACGTTCTCTACGGAGGCGTGGGCAACTGTCTGGGCAAAACCATGCTTATGCGTGATCTGTGCCGCACTCTGGGAATTCCGGCAGAATTTTCCGTAGGCTGGCGCGGTTATATGAGCAGTCTTGCGCCGAAGAAGCTGCTGGAGCTGGACGGACACGCATGGTGCTTCGTGTATCTGGACGGCGAGTGGGTATTGTACGATCCCACCTGGGGAACCGCACACCTTACCGACCGTGATCAGATCGCCAAGGAGTTCTACATAAATTCTGTCGGCGGTGTCACTCCCGTCTACGATGAAAAGGCGATTCCGCCCTTGGTGACCCTCACCGGCGCGGTGGTCTATGCGTACGGAAGTTTTTTTGCCGTATCTCCCGAAGGACCTGCAACACAGTTTATCGCTTCATCTATGAACTATGCCTTGGACCTCTATCATTACGGCTGTGACACCGGCTGGGGCGGAGAAGCCCGCTATCTTGACGGCGCCGGAGCATTTATTTATTTATCCGACCACATTGAATCCGAGCTGTTCACCAAGGGTTGGTTCACCACGGGCAACGCCACGGGATTTTCTGCCGGCGACGTGCACTATCTGTACGAAAACGGATTTATGGCGTCCAACGTCGTTATCGAGCACGACGGCATATCCGTATTTTTTGATCACGGCGTAGCTTACGAGCTTTCGGTTCCTCAGCAGGCGTATATGATGAAGTGGGGCAATCTGTACGTAGATAAGAGCTATCAGGGACAGATATGGAACATTTACAGCGGTTCTATTCCTGTCGAAAGCGAGTACGAATTGTACTGGTCCACAAGCAATCCCTCCGTTGCCACGGTGGATGAAAACGGCGTGGTAACCTGCCACGGCGAGGGCGAAGCGGACATCATTTGCACCATTGTTTACACTAATCGGGTTGATGCATCCTACAACGGCGGCGGCGAACGCAACTTTGAATTGACCGTATACTTTGATGATATTTACCGTCCGGACGAATACGCGGTCCTTGACCAAGGCGGTCCTTCGGGGGCGGATACAGAGCTTTCCCTCACCAACGACCGTGATATTTACCCCATTATAACCGATGATATCGTGGATATGCTGATGGGGTCTGCGCCGGAATACGGCGAGATCACTCTTCCTTCAGCCCAAAACGCCAACGGATACTTTATTATGCCGGACACCTATGAAAACATGCGGTCAATTCCGTATGATTTCATACTGCCTCTGGCAGACGGCTCTATTGTTCTGGATCACAATGCGCTGGCGGAATTTACCCTCGTTAACACCGAGCAGTGGGGCGAAATGTGGTATCTGCCGCTGAACGAGGACGGTGTCGGCGTGTTCGACCCCTCCGACGATGCTCCCGATATAACACCTCCGGAGGAATCTGTTGATATTTATTTCGGTACTCCGACAGCCGATATACAAACGACGATGGGATCGTTGATGGATTTTATGTTCATAGATCAGCCGATCATCGACGGCACGGTCACCTCCCGATATACCGAAAAGTATGACGGCGTATCCGTGGGAACGGACGTTATAAAATTGGCAATAGACATGGGCTGTTCCTTGCAGATACCCCTTTTGCACGGCGCCGTTACGCTGGACCAAGCGGCTATGAGCAACCTCGTTGAATCCCGCGATAATTCGGATCTTTGGTTTATGCTGCTGCCTCTGGAAACAGAGTGGTGTGAATACGGTCAGCAGCCTGCATTGAACAAGCTGAGCGTGGTGGATATCTACTGGATATACTGCATCGAATATATGGATGGTAGTACCATTAACGATCTTAAGGGCGGTACCGCTACGGTGACCGTACCGCTGGAGAATAACGGCGGCACCTACGGCGTATACTTTGTAGACGGAATAGGAAATTTGACCGAAGTTCCCAGCTCCGTAAACGGCAACACTATCACCTTTGAAGCCCCCTACCTATCAACCTACGCCATTGTTGATATAGCGGTTACTCCGATTCAATAACATACCTCGGCGGATATGCGCCGCCTTGCAATTGAATAAAAAGCAAAAGTCTCCCCAAGTGTTTGGGGAGATTTTTTAATGAGTTATGTTTTTTCATCTCTGCACATCTGCACGCTCGGGGAGAATATTTTTGCATTTGTTGAATAAAAATTGCATAAAAAACCAAAAAAGCTCTTGAATTTATGCAAAAATGTGTTATAATGAACAGGCGATGGCGCAGTATTCTAGTTAGCGCGGCGTTTTTGAAGGCGTGCCTA
>JAGCNA010000163.1 GCA_017646185.1 Clostridia bacterium | reverse complement strand
CAGTCAAGCAGGGGAGTGAGGGCGGGAACATAGGTCTGGATAGAGCAGTTGGGCTTAACTGCGATAAATCCTCTCTTGGTGCCCAGACGCTTTTTCTGCGCCTCTATAACCTGAGTGTGATCGGGGTTTACTTCGGGAATAAACATAGGAACATCGGGAGTGCCGCGGTTTGCGGAGTTGTTGGAAACAACTATAATCTCTGCCTTTGCGTATGTTTCTTCAAGATTTTTCGTGTAGGCTTTGTCCATATCAATGGCACAGAACACAAAATCGCATTTTTCCTTTATAGCTTCTATGTTTTCGGAATCGATAATCTCCATATCCTTAACATATTCGGGCATAGGGAGAGGAACACGCCATCTGTTGCCAACGGCTTCTTCGTATTTTTTGCCTGCGCTTCTTGCAGATGCCGCAAGGCAGGTTACGTCAAAATAAGGGTGGTTTTCAAGTAAAGTTATAAAGCGCTGGCCAACCATACCGGTTGCGCCTACAATACCTGCTCTTTTTTTCATAGTAGTGGATTTCCTTTGTTAAATAAGATCTTTATATATACCGGGAATGCTGTTTTCAATTACAGTAGCGCCGCAGCATTTTTCATAAAAGTGGATAGGTCCTGCAGAACCGATAACTGCGTATCCGTAGCCTTCCTCACGCATAGCTTCAAGACATTTGAGCAGCAGTGCTTTGCCCAAGCCTTTTCCGCGGTAATCGGGATGTACTCCGGTAGGACCGAAAAAGCCCTTGCAGGTGCAATCGTAGCCGGCAAAACCAATTACACGCTTTTCTTTATTATCGTATGCAATAAAGCAGGAAACGGGGAAACGGGTAAAAGCGGTGCTTGTTTCATCTGCCCAGCCGATGCCGAAGTTTTCTAATATAAAATTACGAACAGGAGTCTGGTTGGGGGTCATAGGACGGATAATGCGTATATCCTGCGCTTCGATGGATTTATAGAGTTCAGTGCTGTCGGGAAGCTCATAAAGCTTTACAAGCATATCGGGCATAATAAAAATCTCCTTATATACGTTATTTTTTGGGGACGGATTTGTATTCCGTCCCCGATATTTTTGAAAATTTATTTAGAGGTTTCGGTATTGGAAACTTCTTCGGAAACTTCGCCGGAGGTTTCGTCCTTGGAGGTTTCATCCTTGGAGGTTTCGTCCTTTTCGGTCTTGTTAGCGGAGTTGTTATCCTTGGTGATGGTAGCCTTGGTGTATGCTTCGAGAGGCTTCCAATCGGTGATCATGTTATCCTTGAAGTTAAGGGTCTTGATCTTTTCTACATCAAAAGCACCCTTAAGACCGGAAATATCCTTGATCATATTGTCGGTAAGGTTAAGAGAGGTAAGTTCCTTCTTGTTCTTAAGACCGCTTACATCATTGATCTTGTTAACGGAAAGATCAACGGTGGTGAGCTTGGTAAGCTTTTCGAGTGCAGCAGTGCTTTCAACAGCGCTGTTGCTGATGGTAAGAGAGGTGAGCTTGGTAAGGTTTGCAAGGGGTGCAATATCCTTAACGCCGGTGTAGCTTATAGTAAGGGTTTCAAGCTCGGTCATATCCTTAAGAGCTTCAATGCTTATAAGCTTGTTGGAGGGGTTCTTTTCGGTAAACTTAAGGCCGAGTGCGGTAAGCTTGGTCATACCTGCAAGGGGAGCGATATCTATAATACCGCCGTTACCGGAAAGATCGAGAGTTTCAAGAGTGGTAAGATCCTTAAGGGGATCAAGCATAACGATCTTGTTATCTGCAAGGTTAAGAGTTTCAAGAACGGGAGCGGTAACGGTAAGCTCTTTGATCACGTTGCCGTCTGCATAAAGGGTCTTGAGGTTATTGAGTTTAACATCAAGCTTTTCGATCTTGTTGGAAGAAACGGAAAGGTTTACGAGCTTGGAATCAGCGTCAAAAGCGGGAAGCTTTTCGAGCTTGTTGGAAGAAACATCGATAGTTTCAAGATTCTTAAGCTTTTCTACACCGTCGATAGAGGTAAGGGTGTTGCTGCCGAGGTAGAGCGCGATAAGATCGGAAGCCTTTTCTATGCCTGCAACAGAGGTAAGCTTGCAGGTAGAAGCATCAAGTGCAACAAGCTTGGGGAAGTTTTCGATACCTTCGAGGTTGGAAAGGTGAGAATATGCAACGCCCAGATATTCAAGGTTGGTAAGTACGGAAATATCCTTAAGGCTGGTAAGGTCATCGGGAACGATAGCGTTGTAAATGGTGGAAGCGGTAATGTTGGAAGTGGTGCCGAGAAGCTGAGAATACATGCTTGCCATGTAAACGTTGTAGCTTATATCGTATGCGGTGCTGCTGTCAATAACGGAAAGCACGCGGAGATTTGCAAACTTAACGATATCCTTGATAGTGGTAGGAGTAGCGTAAACCTGAACGGTATCAAACTTGGGTCCTTCGTCCTTGGAGGTTTCGGATGTATCGGAAGTTTCTGCGGATTCTTCCTTCTCTTCCTCTTCTTCCTTCTCTTCGTTCATGGTGCGGGTGTTTTCAATAATGTAATCAGCATAATCTGCATAACCAAGAGTTACGTAAGGAATGGTAAGGGTCTGATAACCTGTGCTTGCGTCACACTGAACGTAGCAGGAAACAACCATAACTTCAAACTTTTCAATGTCTTTTTCATTGAGGAAGCGAGCGGTCTTATCAAGTCCGTCAGCAAGAGCTGCAGCGAAGGTCTGGTCTTCGAAATAGGGGGATACGGAAAGGAATTTGTCGATAGCAATCCAAGCGATCATAGCTACGAGGATCACTGCCAAGGAAAGTGCGATAATTGAGGTAAGTCTCTTTTCGTTTTTCTTCAGAAAATTGCTCATTTTAATTTGGGCTCCTTTTGGGATTTTTTATATAGTAAAATTTATAACCTAATCTTCGTATGCGAACAGCTTGTTAAACAACTCTACGTTTGCTTTGTACTGTTCTTCCGTTCTTCCGTACAGCAATTCACCTGCTTCGCTGTTGGGGAAACGGCGTATACACACTATAATGTCATCCGGCATAGTGTCAAAACCGGGCAGGGAAGAGATATCCAGATCTTTAAGATACACAGAATACTCATCGCGGGGATTTTCGGGCATATTTTCAGGTTCCAATACCGTGTCAAGAGGGGCGATAACCTTCATTGCCATGGCAAGGTCGAAATAATATTCTTCCATAAAATATATAACCGAATCTCCGATAGTAACAGCCATATTGAACTGCTCTCTGGTATCGGAATCCAGATCCGCATTTACTACAACTCTGGAATATTCCACGTCTGCGGAAGGGTCGGCAAGTATCACTTCACCGTTGGAAACGTAATCGTCCTCACCCAAAAGGGGGAATTCTTCATATCTGGTTTCCGCCGCAATACATTGAACGGATGAAAGGCGTTGACCGTCTCCGTTTGTATCGGGGATCATATCCTGCAGCGAATTCTGCAGCAGGTCCTGAACGGATACAGAAAGCTTTAAGGGACCCACGTAAAGAATATTAACGTCGGGCTCGTCATTTCTGGAGCAGGACACAACTGCGAATATTACAAGAGCTATAACAAGTGCGATAGATATTATCATCCATTTGTGGGACCACCAAAGGTGCTCCAGCCACAAACGGGCTTCGCTTTTTCTTTTTTCTTCCATAGTTTACTTACTTTCGGGCTTCATGGTGGGGAAGAACAGAACGTCGCGTATAGCGGGGCTGTCTGTAAGCAGCATTACCAGACGGTCTATTCCGTAGCCGATACCGCCCGTGGGGGGCATACCCAGTTCAAGTGCGTAAAGGAAATCCTCGTCCGTAGTGTTGGCTTCTTCGTCGCCTTG
>JAGCNA010000162.1 GCA_017646185.1 Clostridia bacterium | reverse complement strand
GCCGTAAAGCATTACGGGTGTATCCGTGCCAAAGCGGGAGTTTATATATTTTATCCAATCCACACAATCGAACCGTTCTTTAACTCCGAAGGTTATTATGTTTCCTTCGCTTTCTCCGTGGCCCCGCTGTGCGGGAATGAGCACATTGAAGCCGAAAGAGGACAGCATTTCCAAGATACCGCGAAAATCCTTTACGGGGTGGGAGCGGTAGCCGTGCATACATATTGCAACGGGTGCGTTATCCGCCGTGTGGTAATATCTTGCCTTTAATTCAAGTCTGTCGCGGGAGGTGATATACACCGCTTCATAGGGAATATCGTCTACCGCCTTTACCCATTTATTGAAGGTTTCCGTGTCGGTACCCGGATCAAAATTCAAGGGGATATAATAAGGGTCGTTACGGTGTTTATTATGGGACATAAAAGCCACGGTATATATCCAATAACATCCGGCGAGAACGCACAGCGCCAAAACGCCGATACAGACAAGTGCTATCCACATAAACAAAATCCACTCCTTTTTATAACACGTAGGATTATAACACAAAAAATGCGGTTTTTCCATATTTTCCTTTACAAAAGTATGGGTTTGTGATATTATTTTTTTAAAATCGGTTTAACAAAAGGAGCTTTATAAATGGTAAAGCATATTATACTCTGGACTCTTAAAAGCGAATATTCCGCAGAGGAAAAAGAAAAAATAAAAGCGGATATAAAAAACGGACTTGAGGCTCTTTACGGCAAAATAGAGGGGCTTACGGATATAAAGGTTTATACAAAGGGATTGGAAACATCCAACGTTGACCTTTGTCTTGACAGCACCTTTGTGGATTTTGATGCGCTTAAAGGCTATGCCGTTCACCCCGACCACGTGTGGGTGGCAAAAAATCTGGTTGTTCCCTTTGCCGCCGAAAGACGCTGTATGGATTTTGAAATATAGTGATTTGTTCGGATAAAAATATGAAATACTCTTTAAAAACAAAAGAAAACCGCGCTGTTTTAAGGCGTGGAATTATAGACGGTATCCCTATCGGCTTGGGGTATCTGGCAGTTTCCTTCTCTCTGGGCGTGGCGGCGAAAAGCGGTGGAATAACCCCTTTGCAGGGATTTTTTGCCAGTCTGCTTTGCAATACCTCCACGGGTGAGCACGCAGTATTTACCCTTATGGGACTTTCTGCGGCGTTTACGGAGGTGGCGCTTATTACCCTTATCGCCAACGCAAGATACCTGCTTATGTCCTTTGCTTTGAGCCAGCGTACAAACCCCAAGATGAGCTTTTTACACAGACTGGGAGTTTCCTTTTTTATTACCGACGAGATTTTCGCCATATCCATTGCCCAAAACGGGTACATAAACCCTTTGTATACCTACGGTGCGGCGCTTATGGCGGCTCCCTGCTGGGCGACGGGCACGGCTATAGGAATTCTTGCGGGAAGCGTTCTGCCCGACAGAGCGGTGAGCGCTTTGAGCGTTGCTTTGTACGGTATGTTCGTTGCCATAATCATACCCCCGTCCAAAAAGGATAAAAAGGTGCTTTTCGCGGTTTTGGTAAGCTTTGCGGCAAGCTTTATTGCGGGAATACTCCCCGTTGTTTCCCAAATATCCGAAGGCACCCGCACCATTATTTTAACGGTGGCAATATCCGCATTGGCGGCTCTCTTTTTCCCAAAGAAAACGGAAAGCGAGGGTGAAAAATGAAAAACTGGATATATATTTTCATAATGGCGGCGGTTACATACGCTATCCGCGTACTGCCCATGACGGTTTTTAAAAAGCCCATAAAAAACGCATTTATTCAGTCTTTTTTGTATTACGTTCCTTACGTTACCATAGCGGTGATGACATTCCCCGCCATTATCCACGCAACCAACTCCCCCGTTTCGGGCGCGATCGCGCTTGTTGTGGGAATTATCGCAGCCTGGCTTGGCGCAGGGCTTTTCCCCGTGGCTGTAATAAGCTGCGCCGTGGTGTTTATAGCAGAGTTTTTTGTATAAACGCCTAAACGAGGAACTATGAACTATGAACTATGAACCCACCCCAAAAACGCACAGCGTTTTTGGGGAACCCCGGGAACTATGGTTGATTTTTGCCCAAAAAGGGCAAAAATCTTCCGTTTCTCTTCTCTTTTCTCTCTTCTCTCTTCACTAATAAAAAAGAG
>JAGCNA010000161.1 GCA_017646185.1 Clostridia bacterium | reverse complement strand
TACCTTCCATTCTATATGCGTGCGCATACTCCGCAAGCATATTCACCTTTTGGATTTTGACAACAGCTTTACCATATACGACAGCGACGACAGCAAAAAGACCATTACCGCCTGCCTTAAAAAGCTTAATTTAAGCGACGAGATAATGACACCCTCGGTTTTGCAAAACGAGATCTCCCGTCTTAAAGAAAAGGGATACACCGCAGAGGAGTTTGAGCAGACCGCATCCGATTTCAGGGAAAGACATATTTCCGCTGTTTTCACCGAATACGCAAAAACCTTAAAGCAGGCATCTGCTCTGGATTTTGACGATATTATTCTTTATACAAACATTCTTTTTGATACACATCCCGATGTGCTGAGGAAATATCAAAACCAATTTGAATATATATTGGTTGACGAATATCAGGACACGAACCCCTCTCAGAGCCTTCTTATCCACGCCCTTGCGGGGGACAGACAAAACGTCTGCGTGGTGGGAGATGATGACCAATCCATATACTCCTTCCGCGGCGCAACGGTGGAAAATATACTTGAATTTGATAAAACCTTCCCCAAAACCAAGGTTATACGGCTGGAGCAAAACTACCGTTCCACCCAGAATATTCTTAACGCCGCCAACGAGGTTATTGCAAACAACACGGGCAGAAAGGGAAAGACCCTTTGGACCGACGCAGGTGACGGAGAGAAGATAACCCTTAAAAAGCTTCCCACCCAGATAGAGGAAGCCCAGTACATTGTTAATTATATCGACGATAAAGTGCGCACCCGTATAAACGGTTACGGGGATTTTGCCGTGCTGTACCGAGTGAACGCACAGGCAAACGCCATAGAAAACGCCCTTTCCCACGCCCATATCCCCTACCGCGTTTACGGCGGCATACGCTTTTTTGAGCGCAAGGAGATAAAGGATGCGGTGGCGTATCTTTCGGTTATACTTAACCCCAAAGACGATGTCCGTGCAAGACGTATTATAAACGTGCCTGCAAGAGGGATCGGCAAAACCACCCTTGATGGGCTGGATGCCCTTGCATCAAGAGAGGGTATAAGTATTCTGGAGGCGGCTTCCCGTGCAGACGAATTCCCCGCCCTTTCAAGAGCATACCCCAAGCTTAACGCTTTTTGTATGCTTATTGAGGAATTGCGGGAGTTTTCCCAGACCCACACTCTGGGCGAGCTGGTGGACAAGGTAATGGAGCTTACACAGTACAAGCAGTACCTTATCTCCGGTGAGGACGGGGAAGATAAATTGCGCAATATAGAGGAATTCATTTCCTCTGCCAGACTTTTTGAAGAAACGGCAAAAGACCCCTCCCTCTCTGCATTTTTGGAGGATATATCCTTGGTTTCGGATACCGATGATTACGAGGAAAACGCACCCCGTGTTACCTTGATGACGGTACATTCCGCAAAGGGTCTGGAATTTAACACCGTATTCCTGCCCGGATTTGAGGAAGGCTTGTTCCCCTCCTCCCGTTCCATGGGCGAGAAAAAGGAATTGGAGGAAGAGCGCAGACTTGCATACGTGGCAATGACCAGAGCAAGAAAACAGCTTCTTATACTCCACACCTCTACCCGTATGATGTACGGACAAACCAACGTAAACCGTGTTTCCCGCTTTGCGGAGGAAATACCGGAAGAATGTCTTAAATCCGAAAAAGGCTCGGGCAAAAAGGGAGGATACACCCCCGCCCCCGAGTATACATATACCTCAAAAACCACCCTCGTTTCCGAAAAACCCAAGGAGACTTCACCTATTCTTGCGGCAAGCACCCGTGTAAAGCACAACTTCTTCGGAGAAGGAGAAATCATCTCCGCCGAAGCTATGGGCGGCGACGCACTGTATGAGATACAGTTTGATAATGGAATGGTTAAAAAATTACTGGGTGCGTATGCGAAGTTGACCGTAATAGAATGAGAAACGAGGAATGAGGAATGCGACGCATCGCAAAGCGATGCTAAATGAGGAATTTCGGAAGATTTTTGTTCGCAGAACAAAAATCAACCACAATTCATCATTTCTCATTCATCATTCATCATTAAAAAGGAGTACTTATTATGGCAATCATTTATCCCTTCAAAGCCTTGCGTTACACCAAAAAAGCAGGCAAATTAAAAAACAACATCTGCCCCCCTTATGACATTATTTCTCCCGAGGAGAGAAAGGCGCTTACCGAAAAGAGCGTATTCAATCTGGTTCATCTGGAAAAGCCGGAGGGAGAAAACAAATATATTGAAGCACGCCACACCCTTGAAAGCTGGATAAAAAACGGCGTTGTGGCGTATGACGACAGCGACAGCATATACCTTTACCGTGTGGCGTTTAACTTTGGCGGAAAGGAATATTATTACGATGGAATTATAGCTCTTTGCAAAGCCTATAATTTTGAAGAAAAAGTTGTCCTCCCCCACGAAAATACCCTTAAAGGCGCAAAGGAAGACAGATTCCGTCTGCTTCTTGCCACCCGCACCTCCTTTTCCTCCGTTTATTCCCTTTACGAGGATAAAGACGGCAGGGTGAAAACCGCCCTCTGCGGTGTTACGGAGGAAGAACCCGTTTCCAAGGTTACGGACGGAGAGGGAGTTACCCACACTTTGTGGAGAATTTCCGACCAAAACGTTATAAACGCAGTAACCGAAGGTATGGCGGATAAAAAGCTGTATATCGCAGACGGACACCATCGCTACGAAACCGCTTTGCGCTACCGTGATTTTACCGGCTACCCCGAAGCGGGAATGCTGCTTATGACAATGGTGGACATGGATTCCGAAGGACTTTTGGTGCTTCCCACCCACCGCATACTTAAAAAAGAAGCAGATTTACAAAAGATCTTCGCCGATATGGAAGAGGATTTCGATATAAAGGTGCTTGAAAATAAGGAAGAAACAGAAAAATTCCTCCTGGACAACAAGCATCTCCACGCTTTCGGTATCTATGCGAACGGCGTTTACAGAGGGGTAACCCTTAAGTGGGCGCTTACGGACGCTACTCCCGTAAAGGATCTGGACGTTTCCGTTTTACACGATATTATTCTGGAAAAGCGTTTCGGCGTTACAAAGGAAGACCTTGCTTCCCAGACTTGCCTTGAATACACCCGCAATACAGACGAGGCGGTGCAGGCGGTGGACAAGGGCGCAACTGCAGCCTTCATACTTAACGCAACCAAGGTCACCCAGATACGGGACGTTGCCGACGCAGGGGAAAAAATGCCCCAAAAGAGCACATATTTCCACCCCAAGCTTATTTCGGGACTTATTATGAGAAGATTATTCTGATAAAAAAGGATGATAAATAAAATGAAAAAAGAACTTGCTACCAAATACGATCCTTCCTCTTTTGAGGACAGACTGTACGCCATGTGGAGTGAAAACGGATATTTCACCCCCTTACGTGACGACACAAAAACTCCCTTTACCATGGTTATTCCCCCTCCCAACATTACGGGTCAGCTTCACATGGGACACGCTTTGGATAACACCTTGCAGGATATCCTTGCACGTTATAAGCGTATGTGCGGTTTTTCCACCCTCTGGCTTCCCGGTACCGACCACGCATCTATCGCAACAGAAGCTAAAATTGTTGAGCAGATGCGCAAAGAAGGCGTTACCAAGGAAGATATCGGCAGAGACGGATTCCTTGAACGGGCTTGGGATTGGAACACCAAATACGGCGGAAGAATTATTGAACAGCTTAAAAAGCTTGGTTCTTCCTGCGATTGGACCAGAACCCGTTTTACTCTTGACGAAGGCTGCTCCGAAGCGGTTAAGGAAGTGTTCGTACGCCTTTACGAAAAAGGACTTATCTACCGCGGTGAGCGTATTATAAACTGGTGCCCCCACTGCCTTACCTCTATTTCCGATGCAGAGGTTGAATACGAAGATCAGGCAGGACATTTCTGGCATATCCGCTACCCCGTAAAGGATAGTGACGAATTTGTAGAGCTTGCCACCACCAGACCCGAAACTCTGCTGGGCGATACAGCTGTGGCTGTTAACCCCTCCGACGAAAGATATCAGCACCTTATCGGAAAAACTCTCGTGCTCCCTCTCGTAGGCAGAGAAATTCCCGTTGTTGCGGATGAATACGTTGAAAAGGATTTCGGTACCGGCGTTGTTAAGATAACCCCCGCCCACGACCCCAACGACTTTGAGGTAGGCGCACGCCACGGTCTGCCCCTTATAAACGTAATGACCGACGATGCTCACATTACCGAAGATTACCCCGCTTACGCAGGTATGGACAGATACGAAGCCCGCAAGGCTATCGTTAAAGACCTTGAAGAGGGCGGATTCCTCGTTTCCGTAGAGGACCACGCCCACAATGTCGGCACCTGCTACCGTTGCGGTACCACTATCGAACCCAGAGCAAGCAAGCAGTGGTTCGTTGCTATGAAGACTCTTGCCGAGCCTGCCATTAAGGCGGTAAGAGAGGGCGATATCCGCTTTATCCCCGAAAGATTTGATAAAAACTATTTCCATTGGATGGAAAATATACGCGATTGGTGTATATCCCGTCAGCTTTGGTGGGGACACAGAATTCCCGCATTCTATTGCGATGATTGCGGCGAACTGGTTGTAACCAAGGACGCAACCGCAACCTGCCCCAAGTGCGGTAAACAGATGCGTCAGGACGAGGATACTCTGGATACCTGGTTCTCCTCCGCTCTTTGGCCCTTCTCCACCTTGGGCTGGCCCAACGAAACCGAGGATTACAAATACTTCTTCCCCACAAACACCCTTGTTACCGGATACGATATCATCACCTTCTGGGTTTCCCGTATGATCTTCTCTTCTCTGGAATACACGGGCAAGGCTCCCTTCAACACCGTGCTTATTCACGGTCTTGTAAGAGATGCTCAGGGCAGAAAAATGTCCAAATCCCTTGGCAACGGTATAGATCCTCTGGAGATAATCTCCACCTACGGCGCAGACGCACTCCGCTTTACCCTTGCAACCGGCAACTCCCCCGGAAACGATATGAGATTTTCTTCCGAGCGTGTTGAAGCAAGCCGTAACTTTGCAAACAAGATCTGGAACGCCGCAAGATTTACTCTTATGAACCTTACCGACGATACGGATTTTGCTTCTCTTGACGTTTCTTCCCTCCGTCCCGAGGATAAATGGGTACTTTCCCTTTACAACAAGGTTGTTAAAGAAACCAGAGAAAATCTGGATAAATTCGAAATCGGCATCGCAGTTGGCGGTATATACGATTTCCTTTGGGATATTCTGTGCGATTGGTATATCGAGCTTATCAAGCCCCGTCTTTTCGCAAAAGAGGGTGAAAGCAACAAAGCGGCACAGCAGACACTTAATTACGTGCTTTCCGGCACCCTTAAGCTGCTCCATCCCTTTATGCCCTTTATTACCGAAGAGATCTGGCAGGCACTCCCCCACGTGGGCGACAGCATAATGGTTTCCGATTACCCTGCATACGATGAAGCTCTCAACTTCCCTGCAGACGAAAAGTATATGTCCGGTGTTATCGAGGCTATAAAGGCTGTTCGTAACCGCCGTGCGGAAATGAACGTACCCCCCTCCAGAAAAGCTCATATCTTTATAAAGACTCCCGACCGTTCTTCCTTTGAAGGCAGCGAGATATTCTTCGAAAAGCTTGCCTCCGCCGCAGGAGTTTCTTACCTTGAGGGCGAAGAGCCCGAAAACGCCGTAAGTATCGTTTCCGGCGACAGCGTTTTGTATCTCCCCGTAAACGAAATGGTGGATACGGAAGCGGAAAGAGCCCGTCTTACCAAGGAATTGGAGAATGCGGAAAAGATGATCCTTTCCGCAAATTCAAAGCTGAATAACGCAGATTTCGTTTCCCGCGCCCCCGAAAAGGTAGTAAATATCGAAAAAGATAAGCTGGAAAAGTTTACTTCCCTTAAAGCAAGCATTTTAGCCGAACTCGAAAGATTAGGCTAAATCACCCCAAGAAGCCTATCGGCTTCTCGGGGACCCCGATAAACAAAAAGCACCCGAAAGGGTGCTTTTTTGTAACTATGAACTATGAACGATAAACTATGAACTATGGTAGTTTTTTGCGTAACGCAAAAAACAAATTTAATTTTAATTACGGCT
>JAGCNA010000015.1 GCA_017646185.1 Clostridia bacterium | reverse complement strand
TGGTTGCAGATGCAAGAAGGATAATAAAGGACGCTCATCTCGTGCCCAACGATGGGGAGAAAAAAGTATATATTATCGCAAACGCAGATAAAATGAACAGGCAGACACAAAACGCCATGCTCAAAATACTGGAAGAGCCTCCCGCACCGGTTGTGTTCTTTTTGCTTACCGAGCGTAAGGATATGCTGCTTGCTACCGTAAGATCCCGTTGCCGCACCGTATCCCTTGCAGGTATGGAGGAAAGCGAAATACTTGAGATACTGCGCAAAAAATATCCCCGCAAACCGGAGCAGACCTTGGCAGAGGTTACCCGTCTTTGCGGAAGAAGTATCGGTGAAGCAGAGGAGCTTTTGGGCAAGGACAGTATTGCGGAAATGAACCGTGCTTCGGAATTTATAAAAAACTATTTCGGAGATACGGACAGATATTCGCTGTACGTTTCCGTGTTAAAGGGAAAGCAAAAGAGAGAAAGCAACCAGCTGTTTCTGGCACTTTTGCACGGTGCTTTTTCGGATATTCTGCGGGTAAAATGCGGAGTCGCCCGTTGCAACGTGCTGTCTGTGCAGGATGCGGCGGTGTATGCCCGTAAAAAGACACGCCGTTCCATTGCCAACTGTATTAAAACCGTGGAAAACGCCTGCGTTGCTATCGGCGCAAACGGAAACTATACTGCCGTAATGAGCGAAATGCTTATCAAACTGGGAACTGAAAGGAATAATTGATATATGGAAAACCAAAAGAATAATATAACCGAAAACAACACAGAAGCTTTGGAAACCGTAGAGGTTGTGGGAATAAAGTTCAGAGAGGGCGGAAAGACTTATTATTTTTCTCCCGGAAAAATAGTTTTAAATAAAGATGACCACGCTATAGTAGAGACCGCCCGCGGAATTGAATTCGGCGTTTGCGCTCTCGGCAACCGCAAGGTAAAGCCTTCGGAAATCGTTTCTCCCCTTAAGCCCGTTGTACGTGTGGCTACCGAGGAGGATGAAAGACGTCACGAGCAAAACAAGGCTATGGAAGAAAAGGCCAGACAGATATTCCTTGAAAAAGTCCGTAAAAACGGATTGGAAATGCAGCTTGTTGACGTGGAATATACCTTTGATAACTCCAAGCTTATATTCTATTTCACCGCAGACGGAAGAGTGGATTTCCGTGAGCTGGTAAAGGATCTGGCTTCTGTTTTCCGCACCAGAATCGAGCTTCGTCAGATCGGTGTGCGTGATGAGGCAAAGCTGATCGGGGGCTTAGGCGTTTGCGGCAGACCCTTCTGCTGTAAAGAATTCCTGCCCGATTTCGCTCAGGTATCCATTAAAATGGCAAAAGAGCAAAACCTTTCTCTTTCCAGCACAAAAATTTCCGGCTCCTGTGGCAGACTTATGTGCTGTTTGCGCTTTGAGCAGGAGGTATACGAAACCGAATACGCAACCTTCCCCAAGGTGGATTCAATAGTTGAAACCCCTGCGGGCAAGGGCGTTATTATCGAAAGCAGCTTTTTGACCGGCAAGATAAAGGTAAAGCTTAACGGCGATCAGAACGCTCCCGCAAAGTTTTACACCAAGGACGATATAAAGGTCATCGGTATGATAAAACGTAATGACGAAGGCGAAGAGCTTAAGAAGCTTGAAGAGTAAGAAAGGTAGATAAACCGTGGTATTTTCATCCCTTATATTCCTTTTTTCATATTTGACTGTAACGCTGCTTCTTTATTTTACGTTACCTAAAAAATGGAGAAACGCCGTACTGTTTACAGTTTCTCTCATTTTCTACGGATGGGGCGAGCCTGCCTATATTCTGGTAATGCTCGTATCTATTCTTGCGGCGTATCTGTTTGGATTTTTAATAGACAAGCACCGCGAGAGCAATAAACGGAAAGCAAAGCTGTATATGGCGCTTTCTCTCTGCTCTAATCTGGTATTTTTGCTGTTTTTCAAATACTGTAATTTCTTTATAGAAAATCTTTCGCTTATACCCTTTTTATCATCATTGGATCCGATCAAAGGCTTGGTTCTTCCCGTTGGTATATCCTTTTACACCTTCCAGATAATGTCATATACCATCGACCTTTACCGCGGACATACCGCAGTTCAGCGTAATTTCGTGGCGTTCGGCACCTACGTAACCCTTTTCCCTCCGCTTATCGCAGGTCCTATCGTAAGATACAGAGATATAGACGATCAGCTTATCACCCGTGAACATAGCGTAGAAAAGTTTTCAGAGGGTATACGCCGTTTTTGCGCAGGTCTTGCAAAGAAGGTGCTGCTGGCAGACACCGTATTTGCGGTAGCGGAATATTTTCAGTCCCTTCACGGTATTCAGCCTACCGTTGCGGGAAGCTGGATGATAGTTATATGCTATACCTTCCAG
>JAGCNA010000160.1 GCA_017646185.1 Clostridia bacterium | reverse complement strand
TACCTGCAGAGCTTGTGGTACGGATTTCGGTAATCCTAACACCGAACTGTTCTTCAACACGGGCGTTACGCTCGGTTACAGCGTCCTGCAAAAGTTCGGGAGCCAGCTCGTGAGCAACAACTTCTACGGATTTGTATGCGTTTGCCCAGTCGCCGACAGTAAGTATTTTAAATTCATAAGGATTGCCGCCCTCGGAAAAATCCTTTTCGGGCAGGTTGGAGAACAGCACGTATTCTTCATCGCTGTTTTCCGAAACGTCTTTGGATACTTCGGGTTCAGATGTGTTGTTACAAGCAACCAAAGTAGCGCAGAGCATAAGAACAACCATTAAAATGCAGAGAAATTTTTTCATAAGTAGCTTTCCTTTCTGTTTATGAATTACATTTTCCCGGTGGAGCCGAACCCACCATCGCCACGGTCGGTTTGTGAAAGACTTTCCGCTTCGGCAAATTCACCCCGAATAAAAGGCATAATGACCATTTGGGCGATACGCTCTCCTCCGGCGACAGTTTGCGCCGAAGCCGAGTGATTGTGAAGAGCCACCATAACCTCGCCTCTGTAATCCGAATCAACCACGCCGACCTTGTTTGCGGGAGCAAGTCCCCGCTTTGATGCGAGACCGCTTCTGGCAAATATAAAAGCGGCGCAGCCCTCCGGAATTTCCATAGCGAGTCCCGTATGGATCATTACCGTTTCTCCGGGAAGGATAGTAATATCATCTCCGGGGAGCGAGCACAGATCTGCCCCTGCAGCAGCTGCGCTTGAATAAACGGGAATTTTCGCTTGGCTATTAAGTTTCACAAATCTCACCGTCATATCCATACTCCCAATGAAATTACATATCTTTATATATACATAGATTTTACCAAATTACACAAAGAAAAGCAACATATTTTTTTCAATTTATGCAAGTTTGTGCAGTTTTTTTGATATTTTTTACACATTTTTACCAAAAAACGCAGTATAAAAATAAACATACCCCGCAAACATAAAGTTTGCGGGGTATATTAAACACGTTATAT
This sequence comes from Clostridia bacterium, assembly GCA_017646185.1. Lineage (GTDB taxonomy): Bacteria > Bacillota > Clostridia > Oscillospirales > CAG-382 > SFLA01. Next base: position 544 of record JAGCNA010000160.1, on the reverse strand, counting down.
TAAACCGGTTTAGTCTTCCATGAACAGTTCAATGGTATTTGACATTGCTGTTTCAAATGCAGACTGGTGAGATTCAACGTAGCTGGTGAGACCTGCGCCGCCGGTCTTAAGGCAGTTGTTGTACCACTGGATACAGTCATCCCAGTTGAATACGATAGAAATATCAACAATACGGTTGGAGAAGAGTACGTCAAGCATTTCTGCTGCGTCATCATCCTGGAGAGCACGCTTGTTCTTAAGAGTTCTTTCGTAGTATTCGGGAGTGATGTACTTTTCTGCGGACCAAGCCATTGCTTCAAGAGCGAAGGTTACGAAATCCATATCCTTGCAGTTTTCCTTGATAGCAATGCACTGGAACCAGTAGGGGTTAGCTGCGGAAGCATAGCTTTCCTGTTCTTTATCAAACTTGGGAACGGGAAGAATACCGTATGCAACTTCGGATTCACGGATCTCTGCGCTGTTAACCACGTCGATAGTGGTGATACGGAAGAGAGCCTGACCCTTTGCAAAGTTATCTACGAGAGTAGAATCGGACCAAGTGGTG
>JAGCNA010000159.1 GCA_017646185.1 Clostridia bacterium | reverse complement strand
TAAGGAATGCGGACTCCGCTTTGCCCGTACGGTAAGACCTACCCATTCCTTTGAACCGCAAACCGACCTTTTGGAATTCCACCCCACCTGCCATCATAACGATGAAAAGCTGTTTGAGCTGGCAGAAAAGTTTTTGTCCCTCTCCTCGGATACCCCTGCGATTTTTTACGTTTGGGGACATTCCTACGAATTTGACGGGGACGATAACTGGGACCGTATAGAAAAGTTCTGCCAAATGATGGCAGGAAAAGACGATATCTTTTACGGCACAAACAGCGAGGTTTTGCTGGATTAAGCAAAAAATTAACATCTTGACATGTCAATAATGTTCGTGGTATAATATAATTACAAAAAAATATACGGAGGTATTTTTACAATGGTTTGGCAATTTGATGAAAATTTCCCTATTTACCGTCAGGTAATCAACAGACTGAGAGGCGCAATTCTGAGCGGCGAGTTAAAACCCGGTGAAGCTCTTCCCACCGTTCGCGCACTTTCTACCGATTCCGGTATCAACCCCAATACGGCACAGCGCGCACTTTCTTCTCTTGAGACTATGGGTCTTGCTGTTTGCTACAGCACATCCGGCAGAAAGGTAACCACCAAGACCGAGAATATCGAGACTCAGCGCAAAATCGCTACCAGAGATCTTGTTGAATTCACCATCAAATCCGCAAAGGAGATAGGTCTCACTCCCGAAGAGTTCGCAGCTTTGCTTTGCGAAAAGGAGTAATGCTTTTTGTTTGTAATTGAATGTAAAGGTCTGAAGAAACGGTACGGCTCCGGAAAGCTTGCTATCGAAAATCTTGATATCCAATTGGAGAGCGGCAGAATTATCGGTCTGCTGGGCCCCAACGGATGCGGCAAATCCACCTTTATGAAACTTCTTACGGGTCTGCTCGTTCCCACCGCAGGGGATATTACCGTTTGCGGATATACCAGAAGCGAAGCGACCAACAATTTTATATCTTATCTGCCCGAGCGCACCTATATCGGCGGGCGGAAAAAGATTAGCACAATGCTGGATTATTTTGAGGAATTTTATCCCGATTTCGATAAAGCGAAAGCTTATGATATGCTTCGCTCCCTTAATCTGGATCCGGATTCCCATATATCCTCCCTTTCCAAGGGCAACAGAGAAAAGGTGCAGCTTATATTGGTAATGGCGCGTAACGCACAGATCTATCTGTTGGACGAGCCTATTGCAGGTGTTGACCCTGCGGCACGTGAGTTTATTCTCCGCACCATTGTGAGCAACCTTAATCCCGGTGCGACAGTTCTTATATCCACCCATCTTATTCAGGACGTTGAGCCCGTGTTGGACGAATATATTTTCGTTAACTACGGCGGAAATATTATCGGCAGAGGCACGGCAGCCGAATTGATGGAAGCAGAAGGCAAGACTGTGGACGCCAAGTTCAGGGAGGTGTTCCGTTATGCGTAAAATGCTTAAACACGATCTGAGATCCGTTTGGCGTGTGTGGCGTATAATGGCGCCTATACTCCTGGTATCGGCAATACTTTGCGGTCTTGTAATGCCGCTTTCAAAGTACTTTGGGTTTGAAACGTATAACATCCTCGACCTTTTTGCGATGCAGTTTATCCCCGTATTTGGACTTATCGCAAGCGTAATTCAGCTTGCGGCAAATCCTATGGCGTGGTTTGCGGCACAGATTATGAGCATGCTGCCCGTGGTTTTCTTTGTTATTACGCTGATACTCATACTTATAAGATATTACAAAAACTTTTTCACAGACGAAGGGTATCTCACCTTCACCCTGCCCGTTTCCAGAACAAAACTGCTTAATTCAAAAATAATTATGGCGTTTTTCTGGATGGCGATGACAGCGATCGTTTGCTTTATCGCTTATGTACTTTATTGGCTTTGTACTACCGACATCGAATACTGGAGAGAGGTTATTTCCGAATTTGCAAACAGCGGTTCCGATGTTACGGATGACAATATGCCAAAAACCGATTGGTTGGAGTTCTGGTCTGCTATAAGCTTTATTTCCGGCTTTTTGGTCAACTCTGCCATGTCGGTTGTGTGCAATTTTATGGTGATGCTGACATCGATCACCGTAGGCGCAACGATTGTAAAACGGGCAAAGCTTATGATGGGTATGGGAATATACGTTGCAGCGTCCTTCATCATGACGTGTATTTCTTTTACAGTATTATTTATCAGTATGCACTATTTATCGGGAACCACAGCTGCCGAACATTTTGTCAGCAGTGCGTTTCTTTGGCTCGGCGCAACCGTGTTCGCCGGCCTCTGCGTGGTAGCATACCTGATCAACAAAAAGCTTATAAACAAACACCTTAATTTACCTTAATCAATACCCAAAAACGGCTGAAATATTCAGCCGTTTTTTGTTTACACATCTACAGCGCAATGCCAATCCGCCGCCCTACTGACGTCTATAGAAGCGAGAGTCTGATTGTACAAGGCGGCTGTATAAACAAAGCAGAAAACGTCTTTTACGCGCGTAGAGCTGTAGTATTCTACTGCCTACCGCGTAAAAGCGTTTAGAAACGCAAAATAAAAAGGAATTTGTGAAAAACAAATTCCTTCCTAAATTTAAAACAAAGATGCGAGAGATGAATTAACACCTCTCGCATTTGTAATTACGTATCAAACCACTTTGCGTTTCGATCTGCAAAGTTTAGAC
>JAGCNA010000158.1 GCA_017646185.1 Clostridia bacterium | reverse complement strand
TGACAGGACTTGAACCTGCACGCAATTGCACTGGTTTCTAAGACCAGCTCGTCTGCCAGTTCCGACACATCCGCATATGTTGCCCGATAATTCTAACATATCGGGCTGTGTTTGTCAACTTAAAATCAAAGGTTTCTTGCGCATTCAAGGGCGGCGTCGATATGGGGGAAGAAGTTTTCTTCGCCCAAAGCTTCTACAAATCCGTCCTTTTTCATAACGGAAAGGGGCTGTTCGTTGGCGTGGGAGATAAGCATACGAATATCTTTTTCCTTGCATATTTCGTACACGCCGCGGAGAGAGCGCATTGCCGTTTCGTCCAAAGCAGGCACGCCCCGCATACGGATTATAATTACCTTAACACCGTCACGGATAGGCACGGTAATCTTATCCGAAGCGGCGAAGAACATAGGACCGTTTATCTCGAAAACATCGGTATGCTCGGGGATATTTTTAAGTCTGCCTCCGTCGGATTCCAGCATTTCGTCTGCTTTTGTCCATTGGCGAACCTTGGTGTTTTCTGCCATACGGCGCAAAAACAGTATGGCGGTGAGCAGCATACCAACCTCGATAGCAACCACAAGATCGAATATAACGGTAAGCAGGAATGTGGCAACCAGCACCAGAATATCGCTCTTGGGTGCGGTTTTGCAAATCCGCACAAATTGGCGCCATTCGCACATATTATATGCTACCATAAACAGTATGGCGGCGATAACGGGCATGGGGATCCACGCCGCAAAGGGCATAAGCACCACCAGTATAAGCAGTAAGACCAATGCGTGTACTATTCCCGCAATAGGGGTTCTTCCGCCGTTTTTAACGTTGGCGGCAGTACGTGCAATAGCACCCGTGGCAGGGATACCGCCGAAAAGTCCCGAACATATATTGCCCAGACCTTGGGCGATCAATTCGGTGTTGGAATTGTGGCGGTCGTTTATCATACCGTCGGACACCACGCAGGAAAGCAGGGATTCTATACCTGCAAGAATTGCAATGGTAAAGGCAGAGGGAATAAGCTCTTTTACAAGGTCAAAGCTTAATTCGGGGACTGCAAAAGAGGGGAGCGAGCCGGAAATGGTGTAAAGATCGCCAATGGTGTTTACGTCCATATTAAGGAGCTTTACCAAAGCGGTGCCGATAACTACGGCAATAAGAGAACCGGGGATCTTTTTGCTGATCTTGGGCCAAACGATAAGTATCGCCAAGGATACTCCGCCCACAACAAGGGCTTGCCAGTTAAGAGTGGTTATGGATTTTCCCACCGCTTCAAGCTTTTCAATAGTTTCAACAGCGTGGGTTCCTTCGGGGTAGGTGAGCCCGAGGAAATCCTTTATCTGACCGATAACGATAGTCACCGCAATACCGAAGGTAAATCCGGTGGTTATGGTGTGGGGAATGTATTTTATAAGGCTTCCGAACTTGAATATACCCATAAGTATGAGCAGTATTCCCGCCATTATGGTGGCGATAACAAGTCCGCTTGTGCCGTAGGTTGCAACTATTCCCGCAACTATGGTGGCAAACGCCGCCGTGGGGCCGGATATGTTTACTTTGCTTCCGCCGAACAGTGCGATAACAAATCCCGCAATAATCGCCGTGTAAAGCCCCTGCTCGGGAGAAACTCCGCTGGCTATTGCCAGCGCTATGGAAAGAGGCAGAGCGATTATGGCGACTATTATTCCCGCCACGATATCGCTTATAATTTGTTTTTTGCTGTAAGTTTTAAGAGAGGAGATGATCTTCGGTTCAAATATTTTCATATTCTTCCGCACTTCCTTTTTTGTTAAATATCGTTTTTCACCAAGGGATAATTATACTACTTTATTTGCTTTTTGCAATAAACAAAATTTACAAAATATTCACGGGTTTATCACGTTATTTTACACATTTTGGTTGACACTTCCCCTTTTGTATGGTAGAATGAATCCATAGAAGGGCTTCGCCTTTTTTATGTATACGTATATATTCGAAAAGAGGTGTTTTTATGTCAATGAAAAATTCTATGCGTTTTTTGGTTATATTCATATCCTTGTGTGCTCTTATATTGCTTTCCGCCTGCAGTGCGAGCAGCGAGGTTTATGACGGCACTGCAAAAGACGAAGGATACGTGGAAAACAACGGAGCCGATACAAACCTCGGCACGGAAAGCGGCATAACCGATCACAACCCCAACGGAAAGATAATACGCAACGTAGTTCTTCGGGGTGAAACCAAGGATTTTGACACCGCTTTGGAAACACTTAAAAATAAAATTGCGGAAAACGGCGGATACGTGGAAAATTCCAGCGTAACCGGCGGTGAAAGTATCGGTTCAAACAGAAAAAGCTCCCGCAACGCGGTATACACCATCCGTATCCCTGCGGAAAAGCTGGATGACTTTCTTGAAAAGACCGAGGATATGCTTAATATAATCTCTTCCTCGGAAACCACAACCGACGTTACCTTGGAATATTACGATATCGAAGCCCGTATGAAGACTCTTGAATCCAAGAAAGCGGCGTTGGAAAAGATGCTTGAGCAGGCGACCACTCTTGACGATATAAGAACCCTTCAGGACGATCTGTATGAGGTTATCGGGGAGATAGAAGCTTATCGCTCAAGGCTTAACGTTATTGACAGCAAGGTAAGCTATTCTACTGTGGATCTTACCATAACCGAGGTTATCGAATATACCGAGATCAAAGTGGAAGAGCCCACCTTCGGCGAGCGTATCTCCACCACATTTATAAAAACGTGGAGAGGGTTCTGGGAATTTTGTCAGGACCTTGCGGTGTTCTTTGTAGGCGCAATGCCCGTACTCCTTGTGTTTGCTCTTATCGGTGTGGGCGTATTCCTTATCGTTCATCTGGTTAAGAGAAGAAACAGAAAAAGACTTGAACGCTGGAAAGCACAGCAAAACGACAAGAAATAAACAATGACAGCTTTTTTCGCGTAGGGCGCGAAAAAAGGTTTCCGCAACTCTTCATTCTTCACTACCAATAAAACCTCCGATTTCTCGGAGGTTTTTGTGTTTCTATTTTCCTATGTGGGGATTCTGTCTGTGAGCTTCTTCGATAACTGCAAGCTGCTGGCGGACCTGGCACAGCTTTATATCGTGCTCTCTGCCTTCGGTAAAGAGTGCGTATATCTG